>NZ_JBJDNI010000001.1:330481-392818 GCF_044900545.1 Scandinavium sp. NPDC088450
CGTTGCAGACCAAAGTGCGACAGCTCGCGCCCGAAGCCGCTCTTCTTCACGCCACCAAAGGCCACGCGGGCATCGGAGGCGCTGTAACCGTTGATAAACACCCCGCCGCATTCCAGTTCATCGGCAAAACGCTGGGCAAGTTTTTCATCTGCCGTATAAACCGTGGCGGACAACCCAAAATCGCTGTCATTCGCCAGTGCCAGGGCATGGTCAGCATCACGGGCCACGGTAATGGCAGCAACCGGGCCAAACATTTCCTGACGGAAGGCGGTCATATTCGGGGTGACATTCCCCAGCACGGTGGCAGCGTAGTAGTTGCCTTTGCCGGAAATTTTCTCGCCGCCCAGCAGTAACGTTGCGCCCTCTTCGAGCGTGGCGGTGACCTGGTCGTGCAGTTCATCACGCAGATCGTAACGCGCCATTGGGCCGAGGTAGTTTTGCTCCTCTTCCGGGTTGCCCATTTTCAGTTTGGCCGCCGCCGCCACAAACTTCTCGGTAAAGGCGTCTGCGATGCCCGCTTCCACGATAAAGCGTTTTGCCGCCGCACAAACTTGCCCGGTGTTCTGGTAACGCCCGATGACTGCCGCTTTCACCGCTTCATCCAGGTCGGCATCGTTCAGCACGATGAAAGGATCTGAGCCGCCAAGCTCCAGCACGCATTTTTTCAGCGCCGCGCCTGCCTGTGCGCCGATGGCTTTACCCGCACGCATGCTGCCTGTCAGCGTCACCGCCGCAATGCGTGAATCGTTGATCATCTGTGAAACGCCGTCATTGGTGGCATTGACCCAACCGAATACGCCTGCGGGTACACCCGCCTCGGTGAAAATCTTGCCGATAAGCTGTGCGCTGCCCATAACGTTTGGCGCATGTTTCAGCAGGTAGCTGTTTCCGGCCAACAGAATAGGCACTGCACCACGCATGACCTGCCACAGTGGGAAGTTCCATGGCATTACGGCCATGATTGGTCCCAACGGACGGTACTCGATAACCGCTTTGTCGTTTTCAACCTGAGTGGCTTCAGTGGAAAGCATCGCCGGGCCATGTTCTGCATACCAGTCGCAAAGATTGGCCGATTTGGTCACTTCACCGCGAGCCTGCGCGATAGGCTTGCCGATTTCACGGCTGATCAGCAGCGCCATTTCTTCCGCATGCTGGCGTAATACATTGCCGACTTTGCGCAGCGCATCGGCGCGCTCAGCCACAGAGCGTTTCTTCCACTGACGAAAACCTTCGTCAGCCAGCGCCACAGCCTGATTGACTTCTTCTGTCGTAGCCCATGGCAGCACAGACAGGGTTTCACCCGTAGCCGGGTTCAGGGAAATAGCGTGAGTTGCAGGTGATGTCATGATTTTTTCTCTCTCTTCACGAAGGCTATTGCCGGATATTGCCGCACTCTGCTATTTATGGAAAATGAATAATATTAACCACACCATTCACGATACGAGAACAGCATGGACTTAACTCAGCTTGAGATGTTCAACGCCGTCGCCCAGACGGGCAGCATTACCCAGGCCGCGCAGAAAGTGCACCGCGTACCGTCAAACCTGACGACGCGCATCCGCCAACTGGAAGCCGACTTAGGCGTGGAACTCTTTATTCGCGAGAATCAGCGCCTGCGTTTGTCGCCTGCCGGGCACAGCTTCCTGCGTTACAGTCAGCAAATCCTGGCACTGGTGGATGAAGCCCGAATGGTCGTCGCCGGTGACGAACCGCAAGGCCTGTTTTCGCTAGGGTCACTGGAAAGTACCGCGGCGGTGCGTATTCCGCCGACGCTGGCGTTGTATAACCAGCGTTATCCAAAGATTCAGTTCGATCTGGCGACCGGGCCGTCAGGCACCATGATTGATGGTGTCCTGGAAGGGATGTTAAGCGCGGCGTTTGTGGATGGCCCGGTGATGCACCCGGGGCTGGAAGGCGTTCCTGTCTATCAGGAAGAAATGATGATCGTGACACCAAAAGGCCACCCGAAAGTCGCCCGGGCCAGCGATGTCAACGGCACCAGTATCTATGCGTTTCGTGCGAACTGTTCCTATCGCCGCCATTTCGAAAGCTGGTTCCATGCTGACAGAGCCACACCGGGGCGTATTCACGAAATGGAGTCTTATCACGGCATGCTGGCCTGCGTGATTGCCGGTGCGGGGCTGGCGATGATCCCACGCAGCATGCTGGAAAGTATGCCCGGACATCATCAGGTCGACGCGTGGCCACTGGCCGAAAAATGGCGCTGGCTGACCACCTGGCTGGTCTGGCGTCGTGGCGCGATGACTCGTCAACTGGAAGCGTTTATTACCCTGCTGGATGAAAGCCCGCAACTCCCGGAACAGCCTTGACATAAAGAAGGCCATTCCGTGGCCTTCACTTAACTATCGCAGCAGAATATTGCCCTGCATCCAGGTCGTGGCTTTTCCGCTCATCAGCACACGGTTGCCCTGAAGTTCACAGCGCATATCGCCGCCTCGTGATGATACCTGGCGAGCAAGCATTCGGGTTTTCCCCAACTTTTCGCTCCAGTATGGGATCAGCATGGTGTGCGCCGACCCGGTAACCGGATCTTCCCAGACGGCTTCACCGGGCGAGAAAAAGCGGCTGACAAAATCATAGTCACCCGTTCCTTTCGCGGTGATGGTGACTTTGTGCTCGCCCGGGATCATCGCATCAATATTCGGCTGCACCGCTTCCACCTGTTCGCGGCTTTCCAGTTCAATCAGCCAGGCGCGGCCTTTACGGGCATGCCGAAAACTTGTGATGCCTAACGCGCTCATCATCTCTGGTGGCGGTGTTTGTTCTTCCGTTTGCCCGACCGGGAAATCAAGCGTCAGCCAGTCACCTTCACGACTCACGGTCAAACGACCAGAGGCGGTATCAAAGTGAATGCGAGCGTCCGGGTAATCCAGATGAGTGAAAATCACATGAGCCGTCGCCAGCGTCGCGTGCCCACACAAATTGACTTCGTTACGCGTGGTAAACCATCTCAGCTCAAAGCCGCCTTTCGCCGGGATAAAGAACGCGGTTTCGGACTGATTATGCTGCTGCGCCATTTGCAGAAGTTGTGCATCCGGCAGCCACTGTTCTAGCGCACAAACCGCCGCCGGATTTCCGGCAAAATTGGCATCACTGAAAGCATCGACCAGCCAGACAGGAAGCGTCTTCATGACAGTTCTCCTTCGCGCAGATAAACGCTACCGATGATGTAGGTGGTAGCCTGACCTGACATCAACACGCGATCGCCCTGCCATTCACAACGTAAATCCCCGCCGCGTGCAGAAATTTGCCTTGCCTGCATCTTCGTTTTGCCGAGTTTTTCGCCCCAGTAAGGGATCAGCATGCTGTGTGCAGAACCGGTTACCGGGTCTTCCGCTACGGATTCGCCCGGGCAGAAAAAGCGGCTGACAAAGTCATGATTTTCGCCTGGCGCCGTGACACAAATCATTTTGCCCAGCGGCAACATAGCGTGGATATCCGGGGTCAGCGCCTCCAGTTGCTGTTGAGTTTTCAGCACCACAAGATAATCACGCGCGACGCGAATCTCTTCATAAGTGTCTAATCCCAATGCTTCCAGCAACAGCGCTGGCGGCTCTACTGTTTCCGTCGCCCAGGCTGGGAAATTCAGCGTTAACCAGTCGCCGCTGCGGCTCACGATCAGTTCGCCGACAAAACGAGTCGAAAAGTGGATCTCGGTCTCCGGGTAATCGAGGTATTCGAATATCACGTGCGCACTGGCAAGCGTGGCGTGTCCGCAGAGATTAATTTCACCCTGCGTCGTGAACCAGCGCAGCTCAAAGCCACTGTCTGTGCGCACGAAGTAGGCGGTTTCTGACTGGTTATGCTCCTGCGCCATTTTCAGTAGCGTCTCATCCGGCAGCCACTCGAATAACGGGCAAACCGCGGCTGCATTTCCGCCAAAGGTACGGTCACTGAAGGCATCAACCATGTAAAACGGGATTTCCTGCATAGCCTTTATCCTTTTGTTTTTATAACGACTTAGCAACATTAATACCTCGTTTCCCAATAAATTACGAGCCAGCTTCCCGTTCCTGCCTCTGCTTTTTCACTCGTAGCCAATAAGCGATGCCCTGGCCTCACCGTGTCATAAGGCTATTTTATGAGACCTTCATCACAAAACGGTTGTGTTTTGAGCAACGTTGGTTTTAAGATCGCCTCCTCTTCTCATACGACTCACCAACCCAGAACATTTTTATGACAACGAACACGGTTTCACGCAAGGTCGCGTGGCTGCGGGTGGTCACACTTGCCATTGCTGCTTTCATCTTCAACACCACGGAATTCGTGCCGGTGGGGTTGTTGTCGGATATCGCCCACAGTTTTTCGATGGAAACCGCGCAAGTCGGGATCATGTTGACGATTTACGCCTGGGTGGTCGCGCTGATGTCGCTGCCCTTTATGCTGCTCACCAGCCAAATGGAACGGCGCAAGCTGCTGGTTGGCCTGTTCGTCCTGTTTATCGCCAGCCATGTGCTTTCGTTCCTTGCATGGAATTTCACCGTGCTGGTGATTAGCCGTATTGGTATCGCCTTCGCCCATGCGGTGTTCTGGTCGATTACAGCGTCGCTGGCGATTCGCCTTGCGCCTGCCGGTAAGCGTGCCCAGGCATTAAGTTTGATTGCGACAGGAACCGCGCTGGCAATGGTGCTGGGCTTACCGATTGGTCGCGTCGTCGGCCAGTATTTCGGCTGGCGTACCACCTTCTTTATTATCGGTCTCGGTGCGTTAATCACGCTGGTGGCGCTGATCAAGCTGCTGCCGAAGATACCCAGTGAACATTCGGGTTCCCTGAAAAGTTTGCCGGTGCTGTTCCGTCGCCCGGCGTTGATGTGCATTTACTTGCTCACCGTGGTGGTGGTCACCGCGCATTACACTGCTTACAGCTACATCGAACCGTTCGTGATGAACGTGGCAGGGTTCGATGCCAACTTCGCAACACTGCTGCTTTTATTATTAGGTGGCGCGGGGATCATAGGATCGGTTCTGTTTGGCAAGCTCGGCAATCGTCATGCTTCCTCACTGGTGAGCAGTGCTATTGCGCTGTTGACAGTTTGCCTGGCCGCGCTGTTGCTGGCGGCAGAAAGCGAAATCAATCTCGTCATTCTGAGCATCGTCTGGGGCATTGCGATCATGATTATCGGCCTGGGCATGCAGGTAAAAGTACTCGCCCTTGCGCCAGATGCCACTGACGTCGCCATGGCTTTATTCTCCGGCATCTTCAATATCGGGATCGGCGCGGGCGCGCTGGTAGGCAATCAGGTGAGTTTGCATTTCGATATGGCGGACATTGGCTATGTTGGCGCTGTGCCGGCAGTAGCCGCGTTAATCTGGTCGGTGGTTATTTTCCGCCGTTGGCCTGTTGCGTTGGAGGAGCAGGCACAGCATTAAATAGGCAGGATGAACGCCCGGTGGCGGCAACGCCTCACCGGGCCTACACATTATGCGTGGTACGTCGTAATAATCTCCAGCACGCCGTTGATAATAAACTGTACGCCCATACACACCAGCAGGAACCCCATCAGGCGGGAAATTGCTTCGATACCGCCCTTTCCAACCAGGCGCATAATCGCACCGGAACTGCGCAGACATCCCCACAAAATCACCGCGACGGCGAAGAAAATCAGCGGTGGCGCGACCCACACAACCCAATCGGGAAAGTCCACGCCGTGTTTCACGGTAGACGCCGAACTGATGATCATCGCAATTGTCCCCGGCCCTGCGGTACTCGGCATGGCTAGTGGCACAAAGGCGATATTCGCTGTGGGCTCATTTTCCAGCTCTTCCGACTTATGTTTAGCTTCCGGCGACTCATGCGCTTTCTGCTGCGGGAACAGCATGCGGAAACCGATGAAGGCCACAATCAAGCCACCCGCAATACGTAGCCCGGGAATCGAAATACCAAAGGTATTCATTACCACCTGACCCGCGTAATACGCCACCATCATGATGGCGAAGACATACACCGAGGCCATCAGCGACTGGCGGTTACGCTCGGCGCTGTTCATGTTGCCCGCAAGGCCAAGGAACAACGCCACGGTGGTTAACGGGTTTGCCAGCGGCAAAATCACCACCAGCCCAAGGCCAATGGCTTTAAACAAATCGAGCATGAGGTAACACTCCTGTGAAAACGATCACTGCCGGCAGAGTATAAGAGCATTCTCGTCAGGATTACCACGGCAAAGTGTTAGCGCATTTTTTCGTCCGTAAAGCTATAACGAGCCGTTATCAATAAACGCAGATAGCGTTAAAAAGTGTGACGCGACTCACTTTAGCAATTCGTGGCATAAGCTTATTCATTCAGTTGACTTATGGTTGCCTGGGCAATAATATCGCCAGCAACTAAACTACTTGCCAGGGCAACCTTTGTGAAAAGCACCAGTGATCTGTTTAACGAAATCATCCCACTCGGTCGCTTGATCCATATGGTCAACCAGAAAAAAGATCGTCTGTTGAACGATTATCTGTCGCCTATGGATATCACTGCCTCGCAGTTCAAAACGCTGTGTTCAATTCGTTGTGAAGTGTGCATCACCCCGGTTGAGCTGAAAAAAGCGTTATCGGTCGACCTGGGTGCACTCACCCGCATGCTCGACCGCCTGGTCTGTAAAGGCTGGATTGAACGCCTGCCAAACCCGAATGACAAACGCGGCGTGCTGGTGCAATTGACACCGGACGGCGCAGCAATATGTGAGCAATGCCACCAGTTGGTGGGACAGAACCTGCATCAGGAATTGACAAAAAACTTAACGGCGGATGAGGTCGCAGCCCTTGAGCTTCTGCTCAAGAAAATCCTGCCGTAACAGATCAAAGGGGTAAGACGATGTCCAGACGTAATACTGACGCTATTACTATTCATAGCATTTTGGACTGGATCGAGAGCAATCTGGAATCGCCACTGTCGCTGGAAAAAGTGTCAGAGCGTTCGGGTTACTCCAAATGGCACCTGCAACGGATGTTTAAGAAAGAGACCGGGCATTCATTGGGTCAATACATCCGCAGCCGTAAGCTCACTGAAATCGCCCAGAAGCTGAAAGAGAGTAACGAGCCAATTTTGTATCTGGCCGAACGTTATGGTTTCGAGTCACAGCAAACCCTGACGCGGACTTTTAAGAACTATTTCGACGTGCCGCCGCATAAATATCGCATTACCAATATGCCCGGTGAATCACGTTATCTGATGCCGCTTAATCACTGTAATTGTTAATCGCCTGCTAAAGACGTATCGAGGAAAAAATGAAACTGTTCGCCTCCGCCGCCCTCACCTTGTTGGTGCTGGTCTCCGGCCAGAGTTTTGCGGAGCAATCCACTCACCCGGCCAGTCGTGGTGCTCATGACACCATGATAATGCCGTCAGCTCAGGATAAGTCGCCGTTCGACTTTAACCATATGGGCTCTGGCAGTGATAAGTCCGACGAACTGGGCGTACCTTACTATAACGGACACTCCCAGTAACTTTTTTGCCCCGCAGAAGCGGGGCTTTTTTATGCCTGCAATTTACCCCTGCACCGCTTTTACCCGCCGAAAGCGCAATCCGAAGACGTTGATATACAGCCCCGCCATAATCAGCACCGCCCCCATCAGTTGCAGCGTGGACAACGTTTCGCCGAGCAGCAAAGCCGCACTGGCAATGCCCACTACAGGAACAAGCAGCGAAAGCGGCGCCACACGCCACGTTTCATAACGCCCAAGCAGCGAGCCCCAAATGCCGTACCCGACAATCGTGGCCACGAACGCCAGATACACCAGCGACAAAATGGTCGTGAGGTCGATGTTCACCAGGCTTTGCACCATCAGCGTCGGGCCATCGAGCAGATAAGAGGCCAGCATAAACGGCAGGATCGGGATCAGCGCACTCCACACCACTAACGACATCACCGCAGGACGCGCCGGGTGCTGCATGATTTTCTTGTTGAAGATATTCCCACAGGCCCAACTGAAGGCGGCCGCCAGCGTCAACATAAAGCCGAGCATCGCCACCTGTTGCCCGTTAAGACTGGCTTCAATCAGCACCAGCACACCAAATACCGCAAGCGTTATCCCGGCGAGTTGCTTGCCCTGAAGCCGTTCGCCGAATACAAATGCGCCAAGAATGATGGTGAAGAAGGCCTGTGCTTGCAGGACCAGCGACGCCAGCCCGGCAGGCATGCCAAATTTAATGGCGCAGAACAGAAAGGCAAACTGGCCAAAGCTGATAGTCAGACCATAACCCAACAGCAGCGAGAGCGGAATTTTGGGGCGAGCAACGAAGAAAATGGCCGGAAAGGCGACGAGCGCGAAGCGTAAACCCGCCAACATCAGCGGAGGCATGTTGTGCAGACCCAGCTTGATGACCACAAAGTTCAATCCCCAGACCACCACCACTAACAGCGCCAACAACCCGTCTTTCCGCGTCATACCCCTGCCTCTGAATGTTTAAATTTTTGTAAACAGAATCAAGGTAACGAAAAAAACGCACAAGGAACAGATCATTAATTCTGGCAGGCAGTCGGGGCACGGATGGATAAATTGGGATCTATACAATCCCCTTATGCCGTGATAATTCTTTTGTCACACAACACACTATAATAATTCCCCTCAGCCGTCCGGCCTGTGCTGGCTACTTATGGCTGACGGGCGATGTCGGTGAAAAAATGAAAGCCTCCGTTAAACGTTCGACCTCAGCGTTGTTGGCGTCGTCGTTGCTGTTAACTATCGGGCGCGGTGCAACGCTGCCTTTTATGACCATTTATCTGACACGTCAGTACGGCATGAGCGTGGAAGCCATCGGCTATGCGCTCACCATCGCCCTGACTATCGGGGTGGTTTTTAGTCTGGGTTTTGGCATTCTGGCTGATAAATTTGATAAGAAACTCTACATGATTGTGGCGATCCTCGCGTTTATTGCCGGGTTTGCAGCCATTCCTGTGGTGAATAATGTCACGCTGGTGGTCTTTTTCTTCTCTCTAATTAACTGCGCCTATTCGGTCTTTTCTACGGTACTGAAAGCCTGGTTTGCCGATGTGTTAACGCCCGGCGAAAAAGCGCGCATTTTTTCCCTGAATTACAGCTTCCTCAATATCGGCTGGACCATTGGGCCACCGATTGGCACCTGGCTTGTGATGTACAGCCTGCAACTGCCCTTTTGGTTGGCAGCCGTTTGCGCGGCGTTCCCGTTGGTGTTTATTCAGTTTTTCGTCCAGCGCGTCAGTATCTCTGCTGAAGAGAAAGCCGCGACGGTCTGGCAGCCTTCCGTACTGTTAAAAGACCGGGCACTGTTCTGGTTCACGCTCTCCGGATTGCTGGCCTCTTACGTTGGCGGTTCCTTTGCGACCTGCATTTCACAATACGTTCTGAGCATGGGCGACGATGCCGATTTTGCGCAGAAAGTGGTTTCCGTGGTGCTACCGGTGAACGCCGTGGTGGTGGTCAGTTTGCAATACTTCGTCGGGCGCAAAATTACCACTCGCAACATTCGTCCGCTGATGGTCGTGGGCACCGTTTGCTTCTTGCTTGGCCTGGGCGGATTTATCTTCTCCGGGGAGAATCTGGTCTATTGGGGCATTGCCGCAGCGGTGTTTACGATTGGTGAAATCATCTATGCGCCGGGCGAATATATGCTTATCGACAACATCGCCCCGCCGGGAATGAAAGCGAGCTACTTTTCTGCTCAGGCACTCGGCTGGCTCGGTGCAGCGGCAAACCCGATGATAACCGGGCTTATCCTGACGAATCTCCCGGGGTGGACGTTGTTTGCCATCATGATGCTGGCGATCGTGCTGGCGTGGCTGATGATCCTGCGTGGAATGAGCGTTAAAGCCTGGGATGGCGCGCTGAAAACCGCCTAAGCCTTACGGCTAGCGGTAATCCACGCAGCAACCTTCTCCGCACTCTCACCGCTGGCCGGGTTGAACACCATCATGTTCAAATCCGGCCGCCCTTCTACCGCAAAGGTTGAAAACTCGAGGGTGATCGCCCCGATCTGCGGATGATATAACCGCTTCACACCTTCGCCATGCCCGGCAACGTCGTTGCTGCGCCAGAACGCGGCAAACTCCGGGCTTTGCTCTGAAAGTTCAGCCACCAGCCTGTCGATTTCTTGTGAAGCGCCACTACGCGCCGCATCAGCGCGAAAAGCGCTCACGATAAGCTTTGCTACACCAGCCCAATCTTCCTGCATCTGCCGGGCTTCCGGGTCGGTAAACAACAGACGCAGAATATTGCGGCGTTCTGGTGGCAATTGCCCATAATCCTTAATGACCACTGCAGCAGGATAGTTCCAGGCAATCACGTCCCAGGTCGCGGTTTTAATAATCGCTGGAATGGAAAAGCTGTCGAGTACCCGCTGCAACCTTGGCGTGATGGGATCGGAACCGGTAAAGCGCGTTTCAGGCGGATGGCCAAAAGCCAGGATAAACAAATGATCGCGTTCCGGCGATGTCAGCCGTAACCCGACCGCAATGCGGTTCAGCACTTCCCGCGAAGGTGCGCCACCTCGCCCTTGTTCAAGCCAGGTGTACCAGGTCGGGCTGATATTCGCCAGCTGCGCAACTTCTTCCCGACGCAGGCCTGCCGTGCGTCTCCGCCCTTGCGGAAAGCCAAAAGAGACAGGATCGAGATGTAAGCGGCGCGCACGTAAAAAGTCGCCCAGCCGGTTTTCGGAAAGCAGTGTCATAAATAGCCTGTTAGTGTTTATACCCTGATAATGTCACTACTTTAATAGTAATAGAACGCAGCATAAGCTGTCCCTGAAATTTACTGTGGAGGTGAGTCATGCATGTTTTCGTCACCGGTGCGTCAGGGTTTATTGGTTCACGCGTCGTCAAAAACTTACTCAGGCAAGGTCATCAGGTGACCGGGCTTGTCCGTTCAGAGCAGGCGGCTGCCGTGCTTACCGCCAGGGGTGCAAAAGCCCAACGAGGTACGCTTGAAAATCCGCAGGAGTGGGTTTCCGCGATTGGGCAATGTGACGCAGTGATCCACACCGCTTTCGATCATGACTTTAGCCACTTCGTCGCTAATTGTGAAAAAGACCGTCAGGTGATCCGTGCTATCGGCGCAATACTGGCGGGCAGCGACAAACCGTTGATTATCACCTCGGGCACTGGAATGGGTGATGACGACAGCGGTCAGCCCGCTCGCGAAGAAAACTTTAATCCTGCGCATCCAAATCCTCGTGTCGCTTCAGAGCTTGCAGGCAATGCTCTGCTGGAATCGGGGATTGATGTACGAGTGGTTCGTCTGCCGCAAGTTCACGATACTCAACGTCAGGGGCTCATCAGCTATTACATTCCCCTGGCAAAGGAAAAAGGTGTGGCGGCGTACATTAACGAAGGGCAAAACTGTTGGTCTGCCGCGCATGTGGATGATGTGGCTGAGCTGTATGTCAAAGTGCTGGAGAAGGGTGCGCGCGGCAAGCGTTACCATGCGGTAGCGGAAGAAGCGATCCCGTCACGCCAGATTGCAGAAGTGGTGGCTACGGGACTCGGCATCCCTGCCCGTTCCCTTCAACCGAATCAGGCCGAAGCGCATTTTGGCTGGTTTGCGATTTTCGCAAACATCGATTTGCGAGCCAGTGGCGAATGGACGCGAAACCAGCTTAACTGGCAGCCAACAGGCCCTGGACTGATCGAAGATTTGAGCAGGATGGATTACACCCACGTTGCCCATTAACGCTAAACGGCCTGAAGATCAGGCCGGAGAGTGTTGAACATGCGGCGCGGCGCGTTGCTTGCACCGGCCTACAACGCGCTGAGGCCCTGTAGGCCGGGCAATCAAGCGTCCAAAAACCGCATCTTAATGATGCAGCATTTCATCGACGACCTGATGGCTATGAAGCTGTTCGGGGTAATAGGTCGGCCAGTTATCCATCTCTTCCAGCAATGCGGCCTGTGACGTGTTGCCGGTGAAAATATGGAAGTGCTGAGAGTGACGCGGGCCGATGAGGTGGTCGCTGAACTGCACATATTTCGGCGCCTGGCTGGCGCTGTCCTCGCAGGCAAAGAGATAACGCACGCCCTTCTTCCCTGAAGCGTAATGCAGGATCTTAAACCCTTCATAACGGTAATCACAGGAAACCGACTTATCGCCTGTGAAGAACGCCATATTATTGTTTTCTATTTCAATTTTACCCACGGTGGTTTGGTAACCGGTGCGGTAATAAGCTTTGATCTGTTCGAAAGACTTGCTGCCCTCTTTCTCCGCCTTTTTCTGGAATACTGGGTCAAGGCTGCCGTTCTCCAGCAAAGGGTAAACCGACTGCCAGATCCCTTCCCAATCAGACAACGCACGGTCTTTGACGTTGCTGTCATCAAACACGCCCTTCGCGGCTTGTTGTTCAGCTTCGGTCATCGCGTGTCCATGCGAATGGGCGAAAGCTCCGCTGCTCGCCAGCAGCCCCAAAAAAGTCATTGTCAGAGATAAACGTGAAACGGCCATACAGATCCCTCAGGTCGATGTGAAAAAAATGCAATGTTATAATATAACATTTCAACCATCAACCTGAGTGAGGCATTAAATCGTTACCAGCCCTTTGACCCCTTCCGCCGCCATGTTTTCACCCCGCCCTTGCTGAACAATCGCTCCGCGCGACATCACCAGATACTGATCGGCAAGCTCTGCGGCAAAATCATAGAACTGTTCAACCAGCAAAATGGCCATATCGCCCCGGCGAGCAAGCTGGCGGATAACCTCGCCAATCTCTTTAATCACCGAAGGCTGAATGCCTTCTGTCGGCTCATCGAGGATCAGCAACTGTGGGCGACTTGCCAGCGCGCGGCCAATCGCCAGTTGCTGCTGCTGACCGCCGGACAAATCACCGCCTCGCCGCTGTTTCATGGCTCTCAACACGGGAAAGAGCTGGTAGATTTCCTCCGGGACTTTTGTGGCCTCTCGGGCAGAAAATCGTGACATCCCAAGCAGAAGATTTTCTTCAACGGTCAGGCGAGGAAAAATCTCACGCCCTTGCGGGACATACGCTATCCCGGCCTGAACACGCTGATGGGGTTTTCTGTGCGTGATGGGCTGGTCACGCCAGTTAACGCTGCCGCTGCGGGCGGGAATTAAGCCCATCAGGCATTTCAGCAGCGTGGTTTTGCCCACGCCGTTGCGCCCAAGCAGACAGGTGATTTCGCCGGGCTCGGCAGTGAAGCTGACCCCGCGCAGAATATGGCTGCCGCCGTAATATTGATGCAGTTCCTGAACCTGTAACATCGTGACTCCTTAGCGCCCAAGGTAAACGTCAATCACTTGCTCATTCGCCTGCACTTCTTTCAGCGAACCTTCGGCCAGAACCTGGCCCTGATGCAGCACCGTCACCTTGTCGGCGATGGTTTCGACAAACCCCATATCGTGCTCAACCACCATCAGCGAATGCTTGCCGGATAGTGTGCGAAACAGTTCAGCGGTGTATTCAGTTTCAGCATCCGTCATGCCTGCGGCGGGTTCATCGAGCAGCAACAAATGCGGCTCCTGGACCAGTAACATGCCGATTTCCAGAAACTGCTTTTGTCCGTGTGAAAGCAATCCGGCGCGACGAGCGCGGTCGCCTTCCAGGCGCAACAATTGCAGAGTTTCATCAAGCCTGTCCTGTTGCTCGCCGCTGAGTGTTGCCCACAGACTGGCCCAGACAGAGCGATCGCCTTTCATCGCTAGTTCGAGGTTTTCCGCGACCGTTAGCGCTTCAAACACCGTCGGTTTCTGGAATTTACGCCCAATGCCCTGACGCGCGATTGCCCCCGGATCGAGCGCAGTCAAATCAACGGACTGATCGTAAATCGCCCTGCCGCTCTGGGGCCGAGTCTTGCCAGTAATCACATCCATCAGCGTGGTTTTACCCGCGCCGTTAGGGCCAATCACGCAGCGAAGTTCGCCAACGCCAATCTCTAACGTGAGGTTGGTTAGCGCCTGAAAACCATCAAAATTAACGTTGATGCTCTCCAGTTGCAGGACCGGATCGGTCTGGTCACGATAGCGGTCACCGGGCAACTGGCGGGTAAAGAGTCCTTCATCGGGTTGCATCATTTGTCTCCTTTACGCAGCAGGCCAATCACTCCGCGCGGCAAAAACAACGTTACGACGATAAAAATCAGCCCCAGAAACAGCTGCCAGTATTCCGGCATGGCGACGGTGAAGAAGCTTTTCGCGCCGTTCACCAGCCCTGCGCCGAGAATGGGCCCGATTAGCGTGCCTCTTCCGCCAAGCGCTACCCAGATGGCGGCTTCGATGGAATTTGTCGGCGACATTTCGCCCGGGTTGATGATCCCCACTTGCGGCACGTACAGCGCGCCCGCCAGACCGCAGAGCACGGCTGAAAGCGTCCACACCAGCAGCTTGAAGCCGCGCGGATCGTAACCGCAAAACATCAGGCGGTTTTCCGCATCGCGAACAGCGGTCAGAATGCGGCCAAATTTACTGCGAGCCAGGGCAAACCCTATCGCCAGCGTTGCCAGAAGCAGCAGCACGGTTGCCAGAAAGAGTGCCGCACGGGTGCCCGTCGCCGTAATAGGGAAACCAAGAAGGGTCGTAAAGCCGGTAAAACCGTTATTGCCGCCGAATCCCGTTTCATTACGGAAGAACAGCAGCATGCCGGCGTAGGTCAGCGCCTGCGTCATGATAGAGAAATAGACGCCTTTGATTTTCGAGCGGAAAGCAAACCAGCCAAAAATCAGCGCCAGCACGCCGGGGACCAGCATCACCAGCAATAACGCCCAGGCAAAATGCTGAGTGCCCCACCAGTACCACGGCAGCTCGCTCCAGGACAAAAAGGACATGAACGCAGGCAGGCCGTCGCCCGCAGCCTGACGCATCAAATACATCCCCATCGCGTAGCCGCCAAGAGCAAAGAACAAGCCGTGCCCGAGAGACAGTAAACCGGCGTAACCCCACACCAAATCCAGCGCGACCGCCACAACGGCATAGCAAAGAACTTTGCCGACAAGCGTTAATGTCCACGTCGAGACGGCAAAGGGATGCGTCGCGGGCAGCAATGCCAATAAGGGCATAATCAGCAGCGCAATGGCAGCCGCGACACCGACCCAGCGAAGTGGGCGCGGCGTTTTACGCGCAAGCGTTAACGTTAATGGCTGGCTCATCAGTCAATGACCCTCCCTTTCAATGCGAACAGGCCTTGTGGGCGTTTCTGGATAAACAGGATGATCAGCACCAGAATCAAAATCTTGCCGAGTACTGCCCCCATTTGTGGTTCGAGTATTTTGTTGAAAATCCCCAGACCAAACGCCGCCACCACGCTTCCGGCGAGCTGACCCACACCGCCAAGCACCACCACCAGGAACGAATCGATGATGTAACCCTGACCCAGTTCCGGCCCGACATTACCCAACTGCGACAGCGCCACGCCGCCCAGTCCGGCAATGCCTGAACCCAGTCCAAACGCGAGCATATCAACTCTGCCTGTCGGCACGCCGCAGCAGGCGGCCATGGCGCGGTTTTGCGTCACCGCTCGCACGCGCAAACCAAGCCGCGTTTTGTTAAGCGTGAGCCAGGTGAAGAACAACACCAGTGAGACAAAACCAATCACCACGATGCGGTTCCACGGCAGAACCAGATTTGGCAGAAGTTGAATCCCGCCAGAAAGCCACGCCGGATTGGCAACCTCGACGTTCTGCGCACCAAACAACATGCGAACCAGTTGGATAAGCATCAGGCTGATCCCCCAGGTGGCGAGTAAGGTTTCCAGAGGACGACCATAGAGATGGCGTATAACAGTGCGTTCCAGCAGCATGCCGATCCCACCCGTCACCAGAAACGCGACCGGAAGGGCCAGCAGCGGATAAAAAGCCAGCCATTGCGGCGCAAACTGGGCCAGCGCCTGTTGCACCAGCCAGGTACTGTAAGCGCCAAGCATCAGCATTTCGCCGTGGGCCATGTTAATCACGCCCAGCAGCCCGTAGGTTATTGCCAGCCCTAGCGCGGCCAGCAGTAGAATGGATCCGAGGGAAATGCCCATAAACGCCTGGCCGAGAATATCACCCCAGAATAAACGCTGCTGAATATGCTTCAGACTGTCAGCCGCTGCCGCTCTCACACCCGCATCAGATTCTTTGCTCGCATCGGTAAAGGGCAGCAAACGAGCCTGTGTTTCAGGGTCGCTTGAGTGACCGAGCATCACCATCGCCTGTTTACGCACGGCTGCGTTGGGGCTGGTCAGCTGTAAATTAGCGAGGGCAATTTCCAGTTGCTGTTTAACCCCGGCATCACGCTCAATGTTCAGCCGTTGTTCCAGCATTGGCATCAGATCGGGCGAGGCATCGCGCTGCAGCGTTCTTGCTGCGCTCAACCTCTGAGTGACACTGTCACTTACTAACTGGTGTGTGGCGAGCGCCCCGGACACCAGATTGCGCAGCCGGTTGGTCAGACGCACAGGTTTTAAGTCACCCTCTGGTTTTGCTGCTGCCCCTAACGCGACGGTATTTCCACCCGCTACGCTAAAAGCATGTCGAGCGGAATCGCTACGTAAACTTTCAGCGGATAACGCCTGTAGCAGCGGTATACGCTGCGGCTGAGGATCGGCGGCCCATTGCTCTAACAGCGTTGCCTGCTGAGTACGATTCGCCGCCACAAACGCATCTGCATCGTTCGCCGCGTGGGCGAATAGTGGCCATAGCCAGACGAGCAGTAGCAGCCGTCGGATCAGTGTCATGGTCGCCTCCTTTGGCAGTGTTTTATTCGAGTGAAGCGGTTGCAGAATGCCCGACACGCGCCCTCTCCCCGACCCTCTCCCCAGGGAGAGGGAGAAAGACAATCCAGCTCGCTCTCGCAGCGAACGCCCATCCAGTCCCCTTTCCCTTAGGGAGAGGGAGAAAGACAATCCAGCTCGCTCTCGAAGCGAACGCCCATCCAGTCCCCTCTCTCTGAGGGAGAGGGAGAAAGACAATCCAGCTCGCTCTCGCGGCGAACGCCCATCCAGTCCCCTCTCTCTGAGGGAGAGGGAGAAAGACAATCCAGCTCGCTCTCGCCGCGAACGCCCATCCAGTCCCCTCTCCCTGAGGGAGAGGGTTAGGGAGAGGGGGAAAGGTCACCGTCAGTTGCTGGCCATTTTCATTGGCTGATCCGATTTCTTATCGTTGCCCGGAATGTACGGGCTCCACGGCTCAGCCCGCACGGGTTTGTCGGTCTGCCACACCACGTTAAACTGACCATTACTCTCGATTTCACCAATCATCACCGGCTTGTGCAGATGGTGATTGGTGGCGTCCATCGTCAACGTGAAGCCTGACGGCGCTTTGAAGGTCTGCCCGGCCATCGCCGCCCGGACTTTATCCACATCCGTCGTGCCTGCTTTTTCCACTGCCTGCGCCCACATATGCAGACCCACATAGGTTGCCTCCATCGGATCGTTAGTCACGACCGTATCGGCGTTCGGCAACTTGTGGGCTTTGGCGTATGCGCGGTAATCCGCTACGAAGGTCTGGTTGGTCGGGTTATCCACGGATTCGAAGTAGTTCCAGGCGGCCAGGTTACCCACCAGCGGTTTGGTGTCGATTCCGCGCAGTTCTTCTTCACCGACCGAGAACGCCACGACCGGCACATCCGTCGCTTTCACCCCCTGGTTTGCCAGCTCTTTGTAGAACGGCACGTTGGAGTCACCGTTGATGGTCGACACCACCGCGGTTTTGCCGCCTGCAGAGAATTTCTTGATATTGGCGACGATAGTCTGGTAATCGCTGTAACCAAACGGCGTGTAAACCTCTTCGATATCCTTGTCCTGCACGCCTTTAGAATGCAGATAAGCACGAAGGATTTTGTTGGTGGTACGCGGATAAACGTAATCGGTTCCGAGCAAGAAGAAGCGTTTAGCGCTACCCCCGTCTTCGCTCATCAGGTACTCGACGGCAGGAATAGCCTGCTGGTTCGGCGCGGCACCGGTGTAAAACACATTTGGCGACATCTCTTCGCCTTCGTACTGCACCGGGTAAAACAGCAAGCCATTAAGCTCTTCGAAAACAGGCAACACGGATTTGCGAGAAACAGAAGTCCAGCAGCCAAACACCACCGCCACTTTATCCTGAGTCAACAACTGACGGGCTTTCTCCGCGAACAGCGGCCAGTTGGAAGCCGGGTCAACCACCACGGGTTCCAGCTTTTTCCCCAGTACCCCGCCTTTGGCATTGATTTCATCAATCGTCATCAGCGCCACATCTTTTAGCGGCGTTTCGGAAATCGCCATCGTGCCGGACAACGAGTGCATGATCCCCACTTTGATGGTCTCGGCGGCATAAACGCTGACGCTAAACCCCAGGGCAATCGTGGAAGCAGAAAGAGCAAAAGCTTTAAGCAAAGTTCGACGGCGCATGATTCACTCCTGAAAAGAGACAGCAACATGGATGTTATTAACCGGGTGTAGTCATCAGGAGTAAGGCAAAAACAATGCCAGGTTGTAAATGTGCAGGAAATAACGGAGATAACAGGAGTGAGAGAACTTTTGTTGCAGAGTGCAACGCCAGATTCAGGGGCAACGTTGCTTTAAAACGGTGCAAATATCGACGTGAGTGGACCCGCTGACAAAATAAAAAGGCAGCGCCGGAAAGATCCGTTACTGCCCTATTTCAATCAACCTTATTCTTCTACGACAACGCGCCCGTTTATCGGCTGAACCGGACGGTTATTGTCGTGAATAATGGTTTTAAATTTATGGATCTGTTGCGCAGACACCTGCGGCTGTGTTTCAAACACCAGCCACGACACGCCTTCAGAGCACGGTGGCGTGGTCAGTGACCCGCTAAAGCGATAATGATTGAGCGGGGATGGAATCAAGTCTTTCACCTGAACCGGGGTTGTTAACGTCGACTGATTACCTTCTTTAAGGGGCAAATGTTCCCACAGTCCCGCTAACGCTTTATTCTCATCACCTTGCTCAAACATCACGGCCAGCACAGCCAAATCGCCAGTCGTCGATTTATAAACCATGTGCATTTCCAATGGGAAATGCTTTCCGTTGATTTCGTTCTCACTCGGCGAGTGGAAATGGAATTGATTCAGGGTGTAAAGCTCATCATCCAGCTTCAGGGTATTCCCTTCGCTGACATTGACCTGAATGGTGTGGCCATTATTGATGACGGTTTGCGGGCCGGCTTTAAAGGCCAGATCCAAATGACTCAACGTGGTTTTTGAGGCTTTTTTGATATCAATAGGTGACTGATTTTTGCCTGTCGCGCAGAGCTGGAAATCCTGAGTGATACTGCCCCAATGATCCGGGCCGTTTTCATTCTGGTAGCCCCAATGGGTAGTATTGACCTGTGCAGCGCAGGCAGAAGCATAAATTAAGAAAGGAACTGCGGCATATTTAACGTGACGAATCATACATCCTCCATGAAATAAAAAGTGGAGGGGTTATAACTCTTTTTATAAAAGCATCAACCGAAAATATGCCGAAATGTCTTTTTTAATATCCTGATTTTTGTTCTCCTCAAAGGCAGGGTTGCCCTTGAGGAAACGAATTACCAGACGTCAGCGGCAATCTCCGTCACCAGACGGACTTTTTGCCATTGCTGAGCTTCATTCAGGCTGTTGCCCTCTTCCGTGGAAGCAAAGCCACACTGCGGGCTGAGACAAATTTGATCCAGCGCCACATATTGCGCCGCTTCCGCCAGGCGGGCTTTCACACCCTCTGGGTTTTCTAACTCGCCGTTTTTGGTGGTGATCAGGCCAAGGACAACTTGCTGATGCCCAGGGCGAACAAAACGCAGCGGCTGGAAATCACCGGAACGGTCATTGTCATATTCCAGGAAGAAAGCATCCACATTCACGCTGCCAAACAGCACTTCGGCAACCGGTTCATAGCCGCCGGAGGAGATCCACGTTGAACGGAAGTTCCCGCGGCAAACATGCAGGCCAATGGTCAAATCGGCCGGTTTTCCTTCCAGCGCTTTGTTCAATACGCGGGCATAGGTTTTTGCCAGTTCATCCGGGTCGTCACCGCGTTCGCGAACCTGTTGACGCTGTTCGTCGGAACATAAATAAGCCCAGACGGTGTCATCAAGCTGCAAATAGCGGCAGCCGGCATCATAAAAGGCACGAATGGCGTCGCGCCAGGTGGTCGCCAGATCGTCAAAATACTGTGCCAAATCAGGGTAAACCGTCGCATCAATGTCTTTACGTCCGCCACGGAAATGCAAAACGCTCGGGCTTGGAATGGTCATTTTTGGCTCAGCGTTGCCGCTAATGCTTTTCAGATAGCGGAAATCGGCCAGCATCGGGTGATCGCCAAAACCGAGTTTCCCGGTGACGCGCACGCCGTGAGCTTTCGTTTGCACGCCGTTAAACTGGATCCCTTTATCAGAGTCATAGCGCTCTACGCCCTGCAAGCCATCAAAGAAATCGAAATGCCACCAGGCGCGACGGAACTCGCCGTCAGTCACCACGTGCAGACCGCAGTCACACTGTTGCTGAACCACATGCAGAATGGCTTCGTCCTCAACGGCGCGCAGCGTCTGTGCGTCAATGGCTCCCTCAGCAAACTGCTGACGGGCGTGTTTGATGCTGTCTGGACGTAAAAAACTGCCAACGATATCGGCACGATACGGGGTCTGGTGGCTCGGCATACTCTCTCCTCAACGCCAGAACAACTGATTGCCTGGCGTGATAATTAACAAAACCAATTTTTGGACATCTGGACGTCCAGATGCATTTACAGTGTCATGCCGGAGAGAGGCAGGCAAACGAGATAAATTCATCACTGATGAAAAAGATTCATGTTGTGGCAAACGCGAAGCCTTCATCTTGCCAGCCAGTGATGCCGCCAATCATGATTTTGACCGGCCTGCCTGACTGAGCCAATTTGAGCGCTGCGCGATCGGCCCCATTACAGTGCGGGCCTGCACAGTACACCACAAACAGCGTTTCAGGCGGCCACTCCGCCATTCGCTCAGCAGTGATGAAGCGATGCGGAAGATGAATCGCGCCGGGGATATGACGACGATTGAAGACTTCAGAGCTGCCTACGACGTGAAGAAGCACGAAGTCAGTTTCGCCTGATGCCATTGAACTGTAGACGTCGGCGCAGTCGGTTTCGACACTCAGTCGACGTTGAAAATGGGCAATGGCTTCTTCGGGGCTGGCAGCAGGAATAGCGGTCACGGTGCTCATAATGATTCCCTTGTTTAGGTGAATAACGGTTGCGTTCCCGTTTATTTCACCCGGAATCGGGGATGTTTGCAGCTCGTGGCTCTGACAGAAATCACCAGGATCATGACAAAAACAGGTTTCCGTCAGCTGACGGAAACCTGTTTTGTGCTTAGTTGGCAGGCATTTTGGCGATATACGCTTTTACAACCTGATAAACGTAATCCTGGCACGCCAGGCCCGTCTGCGGATCGTATTTACCGTCATTGGTGATGTTGTTGGACAGCACACGAATGCCGACGAAAGGAATGTTAAACGTCGCCGCAATCTGGGCTGCCGAGGCCGTCTCCATCTCCTCAGCAGACGTTTGGTAGCTGGTGTGGAAGTGGCTGATGCGGTCCAGTTCGCTGTCCCAGATATCTGCTGACCCAATCACGCCTTCTACCACTTTACCTTTGGTATAAGTGCCCTTCACGCTCTCGGCAACCGCAAGCAGCTGCGCGTCTGCCGGGAATTTACGAATGGTGTGCGGGTTTTTATCTTCACCCGCGCTGCCTTTGGAAGCCAACAGATCCATCGGTTTCCACTGGGTAGAATCGCTGCCTTCGCCCTTCAGCTTGTGAGGCGTTTTAAACGCGCCGAGGTTGACGGAATATTTGCCCAGCACGATGTCATACACCTTCAGTGCCTGATCGTGCCCACCCGCAGTTCCCTGATTGATGATGGCCACAGGATGAAACTGCGTGGCAGCAATGGCGGTTGCAGCAGCGGAGTTCGACATCCCTTTCAGTGTTTCAGACACGATCACCGGGTAGCCATCCACTGTGCCACGCCAGAAACGCCAGCCGCCGATTTGCTCTTCTTTCGGGTTATCGAGGCGCTGTGCAAAGTGCTCAGCTTCAATCGGCATGGCGCCCTGAATGACGATAGGCCCTTTTTCAGCTTGTTGAGCGAAGCTCAGCGCGGGTAAGGCCAGACAGCACGCAGACAGCGTCTGCAAAAACATTTTACGGTTCATTGTTCACCAATCCTTCAGTACGCAAACGATTACTTTAACCAAAATTTGCGCCTGTCGGAACGTTTTTCCTCGTCGAATGAACGCGTTGACGATAAAACCAGCAATCACTGAAAAAATTCTTAGTCTTGCCGCCAGCGCACCTGTCGTGTTACCTCTTAGGCATTGTTATTTGTATTGCGTAAATTGCCATGACTGAGCTCGCCACTGAAAAACCCCCTCTTGTTGTCGTCCTCGCCTATGACGGGCTTTGCACGTTTGAATTTGGCGTTGCGGTGGAGATTTTTGGCCTGCCACGCCCGGAATTTGAGGGTAACTGGTATCGTTTTGCCGTGGCGGCGGTGGATGAAGGCGAACTGCGCGCCACCGGTGGCATTCGCATTATCAGCGATGGCGGCGCTGAACTGCTGGAGCAAGCCGATACGATTGTGGTGCCGGGCTGGCGTGGCGTGCAAACCCCGGTGCCAGAACAACTCTGCGATGCTTTACGTGCTGCCCACCTGCGCGGTTGCCGGCTGATGTCGATTTGCTCGGGTGTATTTGTCCTGGCGGCGACGGGTTTGCTTGATGGCCGACAAGCCACAACGCACTGGCGCTATACCGATGAGCTGGCCCAGCGCTTCCCGGCCATCAAGGTGGTGGAAGACGTGTTGTATGTGGGTGACGATCAACTGTTAACGTCGGCAGGCAGTGCGGCGGGTATCGACCTGTGTCTGGATGTGGTGCGTCAGGATTTTGGCCTTGAGCGAGCCAATACTGTTGCCCGGCGATTGGTCATTCAGCCCCACCGTGATGGCAGCCAGACGCAGCATGTCGTTCGCCCTGTCGCACGCAGCCGTGAAAGCCAGCGTCTTGGGCAGCTTTTTGACTGGCTGCATCTGCATCTTGACCAGCCACACACGCTGGACTCTCTCGCGCAGCGAGTGGGCATGAGCCCACGCACGTTATTAAGACGCTTTCAGGAATCCACTGGCATCACCCCTGCCCGCTGGTTGCTGAATGAAAGACTGAAGCGTGCGCAACAGGCGCTCAGCAGTTCACGTCTGAATATCGACCACATCGCGCAACAAACCGGGTTTGGCAGTGCAAATGCTCTGCGCCATCATTTCAGGCAACAAACCGGCATGAGCCCACTGGCCTGGCGCAAAAAATTTACCGAACCGGTAATTTAATTAACACAATTAACGATTCGTTTAGATTCCAGACGATAGACTCTCTTCATCGCGGCTAAATAAGGTAAGTGAGGCTTTTATCGTACGTCTGAATCTTTAACGGAGGTTAATCATGCTGGGAAATATGCATGTCTTTATCGCAGTCTTAGGAACCATTATATTTTCAGGTTTTCTTGCTGCGTATTTCAGCCACAAATGGGATGACTAATGAAGAGTGACAATCCCCACCCTTAACAGCCCCTTGCAGCATAGTGCTCAAGGGGCTTTTTACTGTCTGCGGTCTGGCAAAAAGACAAAAAAAACCGCCAACTGTGTGGCGGTAAATGCTTGCATGGATAGATTTGTGTTTTGGTTAGTCAGCCTCTCTGGCGTGTCCTTGCCTGAGCGGCTTGCTTCAGACAAAGTATCATGGCTTGTTTCAATGAAGACTAAACAACTGATGATTAACGCACAATAACGCCCATCAATTTGCCTGACGGCTGCATATCAAATTCCGCAATAAAGCCCGCTTTTTTCCAGCGTGTTTGTTCTTCATTCATCGGCTGCCAGCCTGTCGCGTGCATATAGTCGACCGCCTGCCCCTGATATTTCCCGGCAATATTGGAATCAATCTCACGGGCCACTTCACGAGCGGCTTGTGGCTCAGCAGGGCCACTACGACGGTCGGCCTCAGATTGTGCGTGTTGATTCTGCTTTCTGGAATGTGCTGGATTGCATGTTCCGTTAGCCTCACTAACTTGTGTGCAGCCCGATTTTTCCAGCTGTGCACGGTAGGCTTCACTGATAGCAGAGGCAGACTGAGAAAACATTCCGCCGGCCAACGCCATCGTTGCTATTATCATTAACTTCTTATTCATTGTATAACCCCGTCATTTATTAAAAGAACGAGTCTGTCAATCCATTATTCCTTATCAATGACTGCATGCCCTTATCCTTCTATCCAGACCCGTTTTGTTAATGGCTAACGGTGGACGGAAGGCATCATATTCAGTTTTCCCGACAATGGACAGACCAGTTATCCAGTGAATTATTGTTTTTTAAGGCAATGATTTTAAATAGTTTTGCTATGCCGCGCTGCTTTTTGTTATGTTAATGTATTATTCCTGTAGGCTAGCCTACGTGATTTACATTAATAAAATGTATGCGGCATAATTTATTCCTTCAATTCTCACAACAATGTCTTTACGCCTGCCTTTCGAATGAAAACGAAACAGAAAAAATAGAATATAAAATTCCGTTCATTAAGAGTAATCCGAGCAAGGAAATACATTGCGGGCTATTTACTGGCAGAGTACTCACTCGTTAAGGCCAAAGAAAAAGGCTCCGAAGAGCCTTTAGAGGATTACTTTTTTTCGTCGGCATAGCGCCGGGCATTATCGAACAGATTCGTACACATTCATTCACTCCTTTGTCATTCACTCAGACCGCGATTTTTCAGCATCGGCTCCGGCAAAGGATCGTGCCCGCGCCAGTCACGATACAGCGCTTCCAGGTCGCTGGTATTGCCACGCGACAGGATCGCCTCGCGAAAGCGCTGGCCGTTCTCCCGATTCAAACCGCCCTGCTCCACAAACCACTGGAAGCCATCGTCCGCCAGCATTTGGGTCCACAAATAAGCGTAGTAGCCCGCTGCGTAGCCACCGCCAAAAATGTGCGCAAAGAAACTGCTGCGATAACGTGGCGGCACTGCGGCGAGATCGAGACCTTCGCGTTTGATGGCTTCAGTCTCAAAATCTTCAACACTTTCTGGCACGGTGTCTTCCGTCAGGCTGTGCCAGTTCATGTCCAGCAGCGCGGCGCTGATTAACTCGGTCATGTCGTACCCTTTATTAAAGGTCGCCGCACGCTGCATATTGGCGCGAAGTGCTTCAGGCATCGGCTCGCCGCTTTGATAATGACGGGCGTAACGCGCAAACACCTGTGGATGACTTGCCCAGTGCTCATTGATTTGCGACGGGAATTCGACAAAATCTCGTGGCGTCTGCGCACCCGACAGGCTCGGATAGCGCTGGCTGGCAAACAGGCCGTGCAGGGTGTGACCAAACTCGTGGAACAGCGTCACCACATCGTCCCAGGAAAGCAGCGCTGGCTTGCCCTCTGTGGGTTTCTGATAGTTGCAGACGTTGTAAATTACCGGACGCGTGTCAAGCAGGGTCGATTGCTGCACAAAGTTGTCCATCCATGCGCCGCCGCCTTTGGAATCGCGGGCAAAGAAATCGCCGTAGAACAGCGCCATGCCTTGCCCGTCGGTGTCGAAAATTTCCCAGACTCGCACATCAGGATGATAAACGGGGATGTCGAAGCGCTCGACAAAACGCACGCCAAACAGCTGAGTGGCGGCCCAGAAGACGCCCTCGGTAAGCACCGAGTTCAGTTCGAGATACGGTTTAATTTGCGATTCATCAAGGGAATAACGCGCCAGTCGCACCTGTTCGGCGTAGAACGGCCAGTCCCAGGCTTCCGCACGAAAACCGCCCTGCTGATCGTCAATGACATGCTGAATATCTTGCTGTTCACGCTCTGCGCGGGCGCGTGCCGCAGGGGCAATTTTGCGCATAAAGGTCAGCGCCGCCTCTGCGGTTTTCGCCATCTGGTCGGCGGTACTCAAATCCGCATAATCTTTAAAGCCAAGCAGTTTTGCCTGCTTCGCTCGCACTTCCACCAGTCGCAGGATGATCGCCCGGGTATCGTTATTGTCGCCTTTTTGCGTACGCATCCAGCTGGCAGTAAACAGATTCTGCCGGGTTTGCCTGTCACGCAGTTGAGCCAGCGCGGGTTGCTGTGTGTTGTTCAGCAGAGGAATAAGCCAGCGATCGTTCAGGCCTTTCTCCCTTGCCGCTGCGACCGCGTTTTCAATCTCGTCTTCAGACAACCCATCGAGCTGATGGCGATAATCCAGCACCAACCCGCCGTTCTTCGCCGCGCCCAATAAACGCTGCTGGAACTGGCTGCTCAGGGTTGCCGCTTCCGTATTGAGCGCCCGCAGCGCTTCTTTCTGCGACGGTGCCAGCTTCGCACCGGCCAGAATAAAGTGCTGATGAGTGAGTTCAACCAAACGAAGTGACTCAGCATCCAGCCCGGCGGATTCGCGTTCCTGCCAGATTTTATCGACACGCGCGAACAGTTTGTCGTTGAGATAAATATCGTTGGCGAGCGCCGCAAGCTCGGAAGAGAATTCTTCATCCAGTTTCTGCAAGGTGTCGTTGGTATGCGCCGCCGCCATGGCGAAGAAAACTGAAGTCACTCGTCCAAGCAACTCACCGCTTTTTTCCAGCGCCACGAAGGTGTTTTCAAAATGGGCAGGCTGAGGGTTTTCAGCAATGGCGGCAATCTCTTCACGCTTACGTTTGACGCCTTCATCAAAGGCTGGCCGATAATGGGCATCTTCAATCAAATCGAAGTGCGGAGCCTGATAAGGCAGCAGGCTGACGGTTAAAAACGGGTTCACACTGGCCATCATTTACTCCTGATTTCGGTAACGTCCTTAGAGTAGGCAACCCCCTGATAAACCGCAATGATTTCTCCCGCTACTGCCACGGCGATTTCGGCGGGAAGCTTTCCTTTCACATCGGGTAACCCGATAGGACAACGCATCGAGGCACGTTTTTCTTCGCTGATGCCCTTTCCTTCCAGAAGATAATCAAAGCGCTGGCGCTTGGTCTGCGAACCGATAACGCCCAGATAGCGGTAACGCCCTCGCCTCAATAGCGTTTCGGCCAGCGCCAAATCCAGCGGATGATGATGGGTCATCACCACAAAGAGACTGTCATCCGGAGCCTCTCTCGCGATTTCGCAAGGATCGTCGGTATGAAGGCAATGGATACCTGCTGGTGGGTTAATAAACTGATTCTCCCGCTCATCAACCCAGTTCACCCGACACGGCAACGTCGCCAGAATAGCCACCAAAGCCTGTCCGACGTGCCCGGCACCAAAAACGTAAACCTCCGGCTGCGGGAGTCCCCAGGGTTCGAACAACACCTGCGTCATGCCGCCGCAGCATTGACCCGCACGCGCACCAAGCGCAAACGTCTCCTGACGCGGTGTTTGGCTACCGGATTGCAGCATTTCCCTGGCGATGGCCAGGCACTGGTATTCCAGATTGCCGCCGCCAATCGTCAGCCAGTTCTCATCACGGCTGACGATCATTTTGGTGCCTGCCCCACGTGGCACGGAGCCTTTATCCATGAGCAGCGTCAGGATAACCGCGGGAATGCGTTTTTCCCGTAGACGGAGCAACACGTCGAGCCATTCGTCAGCTTTGATCATCACTCGCCTCCAGCCTCATTACGCCAAGCAAAACTTGCTCTGGCGTGGCGGGTGCATCCAGATGTGGGTGGTGTCGATAACCGGAAACGGCAGAAACCGCATCCTGCAAGGCGCACCAGACGGAAATCCCCAGCATAAAGGGCGGTTCACCAACAGCTTTTGAGCGATACACCGTTTCTGCGCTGTTGGCGTGCGCCTGCAATAAAGCGACATTGAACACCTCCGGCCTGTCGGTAATCGCCGGAATTTTGTAACTCATCGGCCCATCGGTCAGCAGCCGCCCGCGAGTGTCCCATTTCAGCTCTTCGGTGGTCAGCCAGCCTGCGCCCTGGATAAACCCGCCTTCAATCTGGCCGATATCCAGTGCCGGGTTCAGCGACGCGCCCACATCATGCAGAATATCGGTTCTCAGTAGCCGATATTCACCGGTTAGCGTATCGATGATCACTTCTGAACAGGCTGCGCCCCAGGCAAAATAGTAGAAGGGTTCGCCACGACCAGCCTGCCGGTCGTAGTGAATACCGGGCACTTTGTAGAAACCTGTCGCTGAAAGTGGAACCTGATTCAGCCAGGCCAGCATGGCCACCTGGGCAAAGCTGAAATACTTGTCCGCGGCACAAACCACACCGTTCGAAAACGTCACCTGTTCTTCAGGGCAATGGTGCAGCTCGCTGAGCATCGCGATGAGCCGTTGTTTAAGAGTCTGCGCGGCAATTTCTGCTGCTTTGCCGTTGAGATCGGCTCCGGAGGATGCCGCCGTCGGTGACGTGTTTGGCACCTTTCCGGTGCTGGTCGAAGTGACCTGAATGGTGCTTAACGGAATTTGCAGCACATCCGCAACAATCTGCGCCACTTTGGTGTTCAGACCTTGTCCCATCTCGGTGCCGCCGTGATTGAGCTGCACCGTGCCGTCGCTGTAAATCAGGATCAGCGCACCGGCCTGATTGAGGAAACTTGAGGTAAATGAGATACCGAATTTGACGGGCGTCAGCGCCAGCCCGCGTTTCAGAACTGGGCTTTGCGCGTTGAACGCTGTGATTTCAGCCCGCCGCGTTTGATAATCTGCGCTATCGGCTAACTGCCCGACGACCGTTTCTGCCAGATTCTGTTTCACCGTCTGGTGATAATGGGTGACGTTTCGCCCCTCACCGCCGTAAAAATTACGCTGGCGCACCAGCAACGGATCAATCTCCAGATGACGCGCTATCGCATCCATGATTTGTTCGATTGCCACCATCCCTTGCGGGCCACCAAAGCCGCGAAATGCGGTGTTGGAAGCCAGATGCGTGCGGCAGCGATAGCCTGTAATTCGGGCATCACCGAGATAATAAGCATTGTCGGCGTGGAACATCGCCCGGTCACAGATAGACCCCGATAAATCCAGCGAATAACCGCAGTTCGCCGCCAAATCGATAACAACCCCGCTCAGCAAGCCATCAGCAGTAAACCCAACGTCGTAACGCACAAAAAACGGGTGGCGTTTGCCGGTGATGCGCATGTCATCCCGCCGTGAAAGCCGCAGCTTTGCCGGGCGACCTGTTATACGCGCAGCGAGTGCTGCGTGGCACGCAATGCCCGCAGCCTGAGTCTCTTTCCCTCCAAAGCCCCCGCCCATCCGTCGTACATCTACGGTCACTTTGCTTTGATTCACGCCCAGAACAGAGGCCACCAGTTTTTGCACTTCTGTCGGGTGCTGCGTAGAAGACCAGACTTGCATCGCGCCGTCTTCACCAGGCATGGCGACGGCGACCTGGCCTTCCAGATAAAAATGCTCCTGTCCGCCAATATGAAACTGTCCGTTCAGGCGATGTGCCGCCGCGTTTAAGGCTGCGTCCACATCACCACGCTGCTGAACGTGAGGCTGCTCCACAAAATGCTGTTTTGCGAGCGCCTCTTCCACATCAAGGATCGCCGGAAGCGGTTCAATCTCAGGTTTGACTGAATTCGCTCCCGCCCGGGCTGCTTCCGGGGACTCCGCGACGACCATCGCAATAACCTGCCCGTGATACTCAACCAGCTCTTTGGCAAACAGCGGATCGCCAGGTGCCAGCGGGCCGATGTCGAGTTCGCCGGGAATATCACGCCAGTCGAGCACTCGCACCACGCCTGCTGTGTTGAGACAAGCCGCGGTGTCTATTGAAAGAATACGCCCATGGGCGCAGTCGCTCAGCACCGGGCATAGATGCAGCGTTCCGGCCAGCTCCGCCTTATCATCGATATATTCCGCTTCACCGCTGACATGGCGTTCTGCGCTTTCGTGTGACCGTGATTTCCCCACACGGCCCTGAAGTTGTTCAAGAAATTGCGCTTTCAACAGCGCTTCTGATACGGCTGGTGATTTACCCGACATACTCACTCACCTCCACGGCACTGACCGTCTGATGTTGCAGGAAGTAGCGCTTAAGCAGGTTTTGCGCCACCTGAAGCCGATAATCCGAGCTGGCTCGCGCGTCGCTAAGCGGGGCGAAATCCTTTGCCAAAGCCTCACAGGCCAGTTTCAGCGTTTCAGTGTTAAACGGCTTACCTTTCAGCGCAGCCTCGCACATTGACGCCCGCGCAGGAACGGCCGCCATGCCGCCAAATGCCACTCTCGCTCGCGTCACGGTTTCGTCACTAAGCTCCAGATTGATAGCCCCAAACACGGTAGAAATATCGTCCTCGCGCCGCTTAGAGACTTTCCACAGACGCAGGTTTCGTGACAACGTCACGTCATCAATTAAAATGTGAGTGATAAACTCCCCGCTGGTGAGCACGGTTTGCCGATAGCCGGTAAAAAATTCGCTTAGTGCTACTTCACGAGTCACGCTGCCGCAGCGCAATCTCAGACGGGCATCCATCGCCAGTAAAGCCGGGGCGCAATCACCAATCGGGGAAGCATTCGCCAGATTGCCGCCCAGCGTGCCCTGGTTGCGAATTTGCCGCGAGGCAAAACGGTCAAGCATTTCGCTAAACACCGGCAGTACGTGGTGAAGTTGCTGTTGGCACTGCGTGAGACTGGTTGCCGCCCCTATTTCAAGCCGAGTTCCGTCGCTATTAATTCCCTGCAAGTCAGAAACTTGCTGCAAGGAAATCACCTGCTCAAAGCGTTGGTGAGCCTGAGTAATCAGCAAATTCAGATCTGTTCCACCGGCAAGCAGACGTGCCTGTGGGTGACGTGCATAGATTTCAGCCAGTTCATCCAGCGTTTCAGGGGCAAACCAATTGCTCTCTTCTGCATGACTGGTGTTGATGGCCTGCAACGCCTGAACAGTGTCGGCTTCCTGCAAGCGGAAGCTGTCTTCATCAGGTGAAGCGAGAGCCTGCAAAGCGGCATCGACGACAGGCCGATAGCCTGTGCAGCGGCATAAATTGCCGCCAAGGTGATGCGCTACCGTGTCAGTCGTTGCCTCTGCACCATTTTTTTGCATCGCGAAGGTCGACATCACAATGCCGGGCGTGCAGAAACCACATTGCGAAGCGTGTCCGCAGGCCATGGCCTGCTGCACCGGGTGAAGCTGGCCGTCATCAGCCAAACCTTCCACGGTGATGAGCTGTTTGCCATGAAGCTGACCGACCAACAATAAGCAGCTGTTGGTGCTCTGATAGTGCATTTTTCCGTCCTGAGCGCTGGCCACGACGACCGTACACGCCCCGCAGTCGCCAGAAGCACACCCTTCTTTGGTGCCGCAGCGTCGGATATCTCGCCGTAACCAGTTCAGGACGGTCTGATTAGGGTCGATTTTTTCCAGCCGGATGGGCTGTTGGTTGAGTAAAAACTGAATCATGCGGCCTCCTCCAGCCCATCGCGACGCCAGGCGCATTCGCCATTGATCCACGTCTGCGCAATGTTGCGGTCATCACCCAGGGTCATCAGCATGAAAAGCTGTTCATAGATATCGTGGCAGCGGCTGGCGCGGAGCTTCTGAAGCGGTGTGACTGCCACATCCAGCACCACAAAATCTGCCTCTTTGCCGACGTTAAAATTACCGATGTGTTGATTCAGACAGAGCGCCCGCGCCCCGCCGAGCGTAGCGTGATAAAACGCTTCGCTGGCACACAGTCGATAACTTTGTAATTGCCCGATTTTGTAAGCCTCACCGAGTGTACGCAGCATATTGAACGTGGTGCCCGCGCCCACATCGGTGCCGATCCCCATTTTGACTTTTTTCTGCCAGCAGGTTTGCAGCCGGAACAGGCCGCTGCCTAAAAACAGATTTGAGGTAGGACAAAACGCCACTGCGGAATCGCTCCGGTGCAGACAATCCCATTCGGCCTCCTGCAAATGAATGGCGTGGGCGAAGACGCTGCGTTTGCCCGTCAGACCGTAGTGGTCGTAAACATCAAGGTAGGTTTCGTGCTCTGGCCACAGCGTTTTAACCCACTCGATTTCCTGTGGGTTTTCACTCAGATGAGTGTGAAGCCAGGTATCTGGAAATTCTTCGCGCAGCCGCTGTACTGCCTCCAGCAAATCGGGCGAAGACGTAGGCGCGAAACGAGGCGTGATGGCATATCCCAGACGGTCATGATGATGCCAGCGCTGAATCAGTTCCCGCGTCTGCTGATAGCTTTGTTCAGCCGTTTCGGTCAGGTAGTCCGGCGCGTTTCTGTCCATCATCACTTTGCCTGCAATCAGCCGCATGTTTTGCTCTGCCGCAGCGGCAAACAACGCATCAACAGACTCCGGGTGCACAGTGCCAAAAACCAGTGCCGTGGTGGTACCATTCGAAAGCAGTTGGTTGAGGAAAAAAGCAGACATCTGCGCTGCGTGCCCGCTGTTGCTGTACTGACTTTCGACCGGGAACGTATACGTGGTGAGCCATTCAAGCAGTTGTTCGCCATAAGCGCCGATCATTTCGGTTTGCGGGTAATGCAGGTGAGTATCGACAAAACCCGGCACGATAAGTTTGCCGCGCAGGTCAATCCATTCATCAGAGTGGCGCAGGTGTAAGCGCCCTTCTTCCCACGGCAGTAACGCTCGAACCACGCCTTCGCCGATAAACAGCAATCCGTCCTCCAGATAGCGAACTTTTTCAGCTATCTCCTGTGGCGTATCCGCTGTTGCGGTAACATCAAAAAAGCTGGCACGCAGCGCGTGGCGATAGTTGATCATTTCCGACCTCTTCTTTGCCGCTGAACATCCGGCTTATTGCTGCAGGTAAATTGTCAGAGGGATTTTGCAAAGATAGTGCCAGATTCGGTTTTTAGCATTGTCATGGATATTCAATGTGTTACGTATTATTCATTCATTTGCGCAACAAACTGAATATTATTCACTTCGCAACCGGTTGCTTATTTCAGCAAACGGTTGCATTGCATAAAAGTGTTTTTACCCTTCATCACGGTCCGTCCTGGAACAGCGCACTATTGCACGTTGTTTGTGCGTTTTTCGCGTTGCGCTGCACCCTGCTGGTGCCACATCGGGCAACAAAGTTCCTGTCACGCTCTTTCGCGCTGCATGCTATGGTATTACGACAGTTAAAGCCTTGAGGAACAGGAAGAATGATTGTACTGGTTACTGGCGCAACCGCCGGATTTGGTGAGAGTATTACCCGTCGTTTTATCGCCAATGGACACAAAGTCATCGCCACCGGACGCCGTCATGAGCGTCTGCAAGAGCTGAAAGAAGAGTTTGGTGACAACATTTTGACTGCGCAGCTGGATGTTCGTAATCGTGCAGCCATCGAAGAGACGCTCGCCAACCTCCCCGCCGAATGGCGCAATATCGATATTCTGGTCAACAACGCCGGGCTGGCGCTGGGGATGGAACCCGCGCAAAAAGCCAACGTCGATGACTGGGAAACGATGATCGACACCAACAACAAAGGCCTGATCTACATGACCCGTGCTGTGCTGCCGGGGATGGTCGAGCGCAACTGCGGACACGTCATCAACATTGGCTCCACCGCAGGCAGCTGGCCTTATGCAGGCGGGAACGTGTATGGCGCGACCAAAGCGTTCGTACGTCAGTTCAGCCTGAATCTGCGTACCGATTTGCACGGCACCGCCGTTCGCGTAACAGATATCGAGCCAGGTCTGGTCGGCGGCACTGAGTTTTCCAATGTGCGCTTTAAAGGCGACGACGCCAAAGCCGATAAAACCTACGAAAATGCGAATGCCTTGTCGGCAGAAGATATCTCTGAAGCGGTCTGGTGGGTGGCAACGTTACCGAAACACGTCAACATCAACACCCTGGAAATGATGCCGGTCAGTCAGACTTATGCCGGTTTGAGTATCCATCGTCAGGGATAAGCGCACATTTGTGCAATAAACTCGCCCGGCCTGCTGGCCGGGTATGTGCCTGACAACAAAATCAGCGTAAAATAACGCACTTAACCCGTCACCAAGAAAACGCAATGGCCGCAGAATCGCAACTCAATCCGACACAACCCGTGAATCAGCAGATTTATCGTATTTTACGTCGGGACATCGTGCATTGTCTGATAGCCCCCGGTACGCCGCTGTCTGAGAAAGAAGTGTCGGTTCGGTTTGATGTTTCTCGCCAGCCGGTGCGTGAAGCGTTTATCAAACTGGCCGAAAATGGCCTGATTCAGATTCGCCCACAGCGCGGCAGCTATGTGAACAAAATTTCGCTCTCGCAGGTGCGTAACGGCTGTTTCGTTCGCCAGGCAATTGAATGCGCCGTGGTCCGCCGCGCCGCAACGTTAATCACCGATGCGCAGAGCTATCAGCTCGAACAGAATCTTAATCAGCAGCGCATCGCGATTGATCGTCATCAGTTGACTGATTTCTTCCAGCTCGACGATGAATTCCATGCCCTGCTTTCGCAAATTGCAGACTGCCAACTCGCCTGGGACACCATCGAGAATATTAAGGCCGCCATCGACCGCGTGCGCTACATGAGCCTCGACCACGTCTCTTCGCCGGAAATGTTGTTACGTCAGCATCAGGTGATTTTCAGCGCGCTGGAAAAACGCGACGTCGAAGCCGTCGATAAAGCGATGACCCAGCATCTGCAGGAAATCAGTGAATCGGTGTTGTTGATTCGTCAGGAAAACAGCGACTGGTTTAGCGAAGAGTGAGATAAGAAGATTAAGACAGGAAGCCGCCTCAGAACGAGACGGCTTTTTTCATTACAGTTTTGCGGCAAATTCTGCGACGGTCGCTTTCGCGCCTTTCGCCAGCAGCGACAGGTACGCTTGCGTTACTTGCTCGACAAATTTCCCTTCCAGCGGCAATTCTTTGCCGAAGATGGCTTCGATGCCGAACAGTGCTTTCACACGCGCTTCGCCTTGTTCGCTGTTCTTCACCACGCTTTGAATCGTGCTCAGCAGCGGATCGCAGACTTCGATCTCATTGCCCTGTTCATCTTTACCATCGACATAACGCATCCAGCCCGCCACGCCTAGCGCCAGCAGCGAGAAATCGCTTTTGTGAGCAAGGTGCCAGCGCACGGAATCCAACATGCGCTGGGGCAATTTCTGGCTGCCATCCATCGCGATTTGCCAGGTGCGGTGGCGCAGCGCCGGGTTGCTGTAGCGATCAATCAGCAGGTCGGCGTAACGGGCCAGATCCACGCCTTTCACTTTCAGCGTTGGCGCTTGCTCTTTCAGCATCAGCGCATGGGCAGCTTTACGGTAGTTAGCATCTTCCATGCAGTCGTTAATGTGCTGGTAACCGGCCAGATACCCCAAATAAGCGAGGAATGAGTGGCTGCCGTTCAGCATGCGCAGCTTCATTTCTTCAAACGGGATCACATCGGACACCAGTTCAGCGCCAGCTTTTTCCCACTCAGGACGACCCGCCACAAATTTATCTTCGATAACCCACTGACGGAACGGCTCACAGGCCACGCCCGCTGGATCGCGCACGCCGGTAATCGCTTTGATTTTATCCAGCGTTTCTGCGGTAACCGCTGGCACAATGCGGTCGACCATGGTGGACGGGAACGTCACGTTTTGCTCAATCCACGCCGCCAGCTCGCTGTTCAGCGCTCGTGCATAAGCGCGTACCACTTTGCCTAAGACATGGCCGTTTTCTGGCATGTTATCGCAGGACATCACGCTGAAAGGTGCCAGGCCAGCCGCTTTACGACGGGCTAACGCTTCGACTACCACACCAATGGCAGAGGTGGGCTGATGTGGGTTTTGCAGATCGGCGACGATCATCGGGTGATCGACATTCAGTTCACCGGTCGCCGGTAAATGGCAGTAGCCTTTTTCAGTGATGGTGAGCGAAACAATCGCCACCTGCGGCTCACACATTTTGGCCAGCACCGTTTCAAGCCCATCAACCTGGGCGTGCAGCGCTTCTTTCACCACGCCGACCACTCGGGCTGTCCACGCGTTGGCCGACATTTCCGCCACGGTGTAGAGATTATCCTGTTGTTTCAGGTCGGCAATTTGCTGTTCACCGCCAATCAGGTTCACTTCGGTGTAGCCCCAGTCGCTGTTGTGCTCCTGAGCCAGAATATCGGTGTAAACAGCCTGGTGCGCGCGATGGAAAGCACCAAACCCGAGATGGACGATGCGAGGTACCAGCTTGTGACGATCGTAGGCCGGAAGGGACGCTTTGGCATTCAACAAGGTATTTTTCATGAGGTTGCTCATTGTCGTGTGAGGTTGTCGAATCGGAGGATGTAGACCATCTCACGCAATTGGTATGACATCTTTGATTTCAGTCAACTACCATACAAGAAGAGAATGTCAGGCGGCAAAGCGTGAACTGTGTCGCCTGACAGAAGGGAAGTTAGCTGTATTGCCCTACTCTTGCCTCGGCTTTACCCGGTGCAAGTTCCGCCGCATCCTGTGCCAGGCTCAGGTCACGATCGCACACTTCTGGCATCAGGACCGCTGCGAGCAAACCGATCAGCGAGTAACAAATCATCATCACCGCCATCGGCCACCAGCTACCGGTCATGTTGCAGAAAATCCCCGCCAGCAGCGGCCCAAATCCTACCGCCACCAGGCCACCCGCTTCTTTGGCAATCGCCATTCGGGTAAAGCGATTACGCGAGCCGAACATCTCCGCCATGGTGATGTTCTCCAGAGCAAACAGCCCGAGCACCGCCACGTTATGGATAACAATCAGGCACAGCATAATCGTGCTGGCGCTGTAACTCTTATCGACGATCAAGGCCAGCATCGGATAAGCCAGAATGATGGCCGAAATATTCAGGATGATGTACGGCAGACGACGCCCGACTTTATCCGACAGCCAGCCCAGGAGCGGGATGGTCGCAAAGCCGATTATTGAGCTTATCATCAGCGCATCCGTCGGAATGGCTTTGTCGAACAGCAATGTCTGTACAAGGTAACCGGCGAGGAAGGTCTGGATTAAGCCAGAGTTGCCCGCCTGACCAAAGCGCAGCCCGGTTGCCAGCCAGAACGATTTGCTACTGAACATCGCGCCAAGTGAAGCCTCTTGCGATGCCGGGACAACCCCTTCGCCATCGCTGACTTTTTCGAACACCGGGCTTTCTTTCAGGTTCAGACGTAACCAGATAGCAAAAATCATCACCACGACACTGGCGAGGAACGGCACACGCCAGCCCCAGGCAATCAGCTCTTCGCGATCAAGGGCGAAGAACATAAAGGCCCAGATAGCGGTGGCACTGAGCGTCCCACAGTTGGTGCCCATCGCGACCAGCGAAGAGATAATCCCGCGCTTTCCTTTTGGCGCATACTCCGCGAGCATGGTGCCCGCACCGGATATTTCCGCCCCCGCGCCGAGCCCTTGAATGATTCGCAACGTGACCAGCAACACCGGCGCGAAAATCCCGATTTGCGCATAGGTCGGAAGCACACCAATCAGCGTCGTACAGATGCCCATCATGGTGATGGTGATAAACAGCACCCGTTTACGCCCGATGCGGTCGCCCATCTTGCCAAAGATAAACGCACCGACGATTCGCGCGATGTAGCCTGCGCCGTAAGTGCCCATCGCCAGAATCAGTGCCATCGCCGCAGACTGTTCCGGGAAGAAAATTTCATGGAAAACCAGCGCCGCGCCGAGGGAATAAAGCTGGAAATCCATAAATTCCAGCGCGGTGCCCAGCCAGCCGGATACCGCTGCCCGAACCAGGTCTTTAGTGCTTCGTACAGGTTGATGTTGCGTCATAATCTTGTCTCTGAATAAGGTGCGGACAACTCAACTCGCGTCTGTTTTATTTTGCAAAGGTCAGCAGAACCTTGCAGCAGCGCTTCTGATCTTTCTCAAAAAGCGTTATGGCATCGGTCACGTCCTGACAATCGAACTCGTGCGTGACCAGCTTTTCTGGGTTGATAAGCCCGTTTTTCAGCCAGTCGATCACCACCGGGAACTTGTGGGCATTCAGGCGTGAAGAGAAAATACTCAGCTCTTTGCCGGTAATGCCCTGCTGAACGACTGAAGAGGCATCGCTGGAGAAGCCCATCAGCACAATTCGAGCTGCCGGTGAAGCCAGGGTGATGGCTTCCTGCAAAATGCTGGGGTGACAAGCGGCGTCGACAATGAGCGTGGGTTTAATGCCCTTTTCCGCCAGCACATCTGGCAGCGAGAGGTCACTGTTATTGATTGTCCAGTCTGCACCGCTGCGTTCTGCCATCATCAGGCGCTCTGGAATGCGATCCACCACGATGACCTGCTTCACGTTATAAACCCCTTTCAGGGCCTGAACGGTGACGAGCCCCATCGGGCCTGCGCCATACACCAGCGCCACATCTTGTTCTGTTGGATTCACCTGGCCGGTGACATTCGCCGCGATCGTGAAGGGTTCAATCATCACCGCGTGTTTGTCCTGAATGCTGTCCGGGATGGCCCACGCATTTCGTTCAGGCACAATGGCGTATTCACTGAAGCCGCCATCACGATGCACGCCCAGCACCACCAGTGAAGTACAAACGTTCGGCTTCCCGATGGAGCACGGATAGCAATGTCCGCAGCTGATTACCGGGTCCACGCTGACACGCTGGCCGATTCGCTCTGCGCTGACACCCTCGCCCACGGCATCAATCAGGCCAAAAAACTCGTGACCAATCACACGCGGGTATTTCGCAAACGGATTGTGACCGCGATAAATATGGCTGTCGGAACCGCAAATTCCCGCCAGCTTCACTTTGACTCTCACCTCGCCCACAGCGGGATTAGGCACTTCGCGTTCTTCAATCACTAATTCGTTCGGTTGACGAATAACGATACTTTTCATTTCAACGCTCCTTACCAGTTCCACAGTGTGCCGTCTTCGAGGCGAGCGACCGGAAGATAGGCCGGATCGTAGGGATATTTCGCCGCCAGTTTTTCGTCGAACTCGATGCCCAGCCCCGGTTTATCGCCCGGATGCATGTAGCCGTTATCGAACGTCCAGCTGTGCGGGAAGACTTCGAGCATTTGTTCGGAGTACCCCATGTATTCCTGCACGCCAAAGTTCGGCACCCACAGGTCAAAATGAAGCGCAGCGGCGTGACAAATAGGTGACAAGTCAGACGGCCCATGAGAGCCCGTACGCACCTGATAAAGTGAGGCAAAATCGGCGATACGACGCATGCCGGTGATGCCGCCCGCGTGCGTAATGGTGGTGCGGATATAATCGATGAGCTGTTCTTCGATAAGCTGTTTACAGTCCCAGATGCTGTTGAAGACTTCACCTACCGCAATTGGCGTGACGGTGTGCTGGCGAATCAGGCGGAAGCATTCCTGGTTTTCCGCAGGCGTCGGATCTTCCATCCAGAACATGCGGTATTGCTCAATGCTTTTGCCGAAACGCGCAGCTTCGATCGGCGTCAGGCGGTGGTGCATGTCGTGCAGCAGATGCTCGTTGAAACCGAATTTATTGCGCACCGCGTCGAACAGCTTCGGCGTAAAGTCGAGGTATTTTTCCGTGGACCAAAACTGCTCTTCCGGCCACTGGCCTTTGGTCGCGGGTTCATACGCCTGGCCTTTGCCTTTCGCCATGCCATAAGTGGTTTTCATGCCCGGCACACCGCACTGCACGCGAATCGCTTTAAAGCCCATCTCTTTGTGACGCGCGTAATCGTCGAGCACTTCATCAATGGAATGGCCGGTGGTGTGGCAGTACACCATCACGCCTTCACGGGAAGCGCCGCCGAGCAACTGATAAAGCGGCATTCCGGCGGCTTTCGCTTTGATATCCCATAACGCCATATCGACCGCTGAAATGGCAGACATCGTCACCGGCCCACGACGCCAGTACGCGCCTTTGTAGAAGAACTGCCAGATATCTTCGATTCGATGGGCGTCACGGCCAATCAGCTGTGGGCACAGGTGGTCTTTCAAATAGGACGCAACGGAAAGCTCGCGGCCATTCAGGGTGGCATCGCCAAGCCCGACGATCCCGTCATCGGTCGTAATTTTCAGGGTGACAAAGTTACGCCCCGGACAGGTGACAAACACTTCTGCTGCAACAATCTTCATTTTCGTTCCCGCTTATTGGTGTTGATGGCGATATATACGCAAAGCAGCAACTACCATACAAGTATATTGATCAAAAAAGTCACAGTGGATCACAAAATGCGTAGATAACCTGGCAGCAACACTGCCAGGCGAAGGAGAAGCGAGAAAGGAATTAGTTGATGCGGTCTTTAACGATGAAGAAGTAGCTCAACGCGCCAGCAAAGGTGACGCACGCAGCAATGATCAGCGCAAGATTGAAGGAATGCGTGGTATCAACCACCCAGCCCGTCACGATCGGCGCAAACGAGGCAAACACAAAGCTGCCGAAGTTCTGAATGGCCGCCACGGAAGCCACTTTGGTTTCTGACACCATGACCTGCACCAGCCCCCAGGCCGAGGTTCCGGCGAAATGCACGCAGAACAGCGCCATCGAAATGAACGCCACGGCTTGTGTCGGCGTGGACGATTGCACCACCAACAATGTGCCAAGTGCCGAAAGCGTCAGACCCAGCACAATCGCCGTCTTGCGAGTTTTCGCCAGATCGTACCCGCGACGGGCTAGCGCATCGACGATAAAACCGTTGGTCCACATGCCCACCGCAGCCGCCAGGAAAGGAATCGCTGCCACCCAGCCCGTTTTCGCCAGGCTGAAGCCCTGCTCAGCCTGCAAGTAGCCCGGCAGCCAGGCGATGTAAAGCCAGCCGGTATAGTTCACGCCAGAGAAACCCAGGATCATGCCCCAGGTGGTGCGCTTCTTAAATAATGCCGCCCACTCGCTGAAAGCCAGTTTTGGCTTTGCGGCAACTGGCGCGGAGAGATACTGACGCTCCGTTTCGTTGAGGCTAAATTGCGCCCGGTTGCGATACCAGACATACCAGCAAATGCCGACCAGAATCCCCGCCAGGCCAATCACCACAAACATGGTGCGCCAGCCCCAGGCCAACTGCATCACCACCAGCGCGGGTGGCGCTATCGCCTGACCAATCACCGTTGAAGAGTTGAAGATACCTAACGCTGTCCCTCGCTCTTTCTGCACATACCAGTCGGTAATCGATTTCACACCGGCAGGCATAAACGGCGCCTCACCGATCCCAAGGCCGATTCGCAACAAAATGAAATGAGAGAAAGAGTTCACCACGCCGGTCAACGCCTGCATCGCAGACCAGAATATCAGCCCCGCGCCCAGCACCACTCGCGGGCCAAAGCGGTCGAGTAAAATCCCCGCAGGCAATTGTGATAATCCGTAAGAGAGAGAAAACGCGGAAAGTAAGACACCAAACTCAGTGGCCGAAAGGCCAAGCTCGCCGCGGATGGCTTCTCCGGCGACACTCAGTGACGATCTATCAAGAAAATTTACGATCCCGGCAATAAACAACAAGCTTAGCGTGACCGTCTGAATCGTTTTTATTCTGGCGGGTTTGCTGGACGCCGCCTCTTCCACCACATTCGTTGCCATAAACACTCCGGGTCAGATTATTAGAGAAATGCGCCGTCAGTCGCAGCGCTGAGGCACACTCTATAAACCCGGACGACTACCATACAAGGAGACCAGACAAGAAAGCGCTTAACGATCACAATTTAGAAACATTTTTCTCACTTGATGATCAGGCTTCGTACTGAAGACAAACGTCAGGCACGTCCCCATCCCGCCACAATAATCATCATGCCGCACAGGGCGATAGCGGCTCCGGCCCAGTCGTAATGGCTCAATCGAACGCCATCGACAAATCTCAGCCATAGCAGCGCGGTAAACACATAAACCCCACCATAGGCAGCATAAACTCGCCCACTGGCTGCGGGATGCAGCGTTAACAGCCAGACAAATAAGGCCAGCGAAAGCCCCGCGGGCAGTAATAGCCACGCTGTTGCTCCGCGTTTAAGCCACAGCCACGGCAGATAACAGCCGATGATTTCGCAAAGCGCGGTCGCGAAGAACAGCAAACTTGTTTTTAACATGAACGTTTTTTTCAGCTGAGTGTCTGCAAAGTTCTTAAGGATAAATTAATCTGAATAAAGGGAGAATCGCTTTCTCTCACAGACTCACGGCCATTGAGGTGCAGGATTATGGGTATCGACAGAATGGCAACGGTTGTGTTGCGCCGCCAGGGGATCGGCGTGAAAGATAAGGTGATCCGCTTTCGCGGACATACCCTCGTGTTCCGTTTTAATCAGGACGGCTACGACATCTACAGTAACGGGGCGAAAATTACCTTCGTGAAAACCAAAGATGTTAACGAAGCGGTTCGTTTGTACAAATCTTCGCTTGGCGACGTCAGCTGAGCGCCCTTCATTTTTCGTTCTGGTTGCTTCCTCGTTACGTTTTTACGCCGCTGCGTGGGTATTCCCTGTACAGGAGTTGTAGTAAACTTCTCCTGTGGGTTTACCGTTTTTATCCCGTAAGGAAACAGCCATGAAAGTGACTTTAAGCAAACGCCTGTGTCTGACGGCGCTGCTGGCGTTGAGTGCCGTCGTGTACACCGCCAGCGCATCGGCCGAGACCAGCAAACTGGTTATTGAGTCTGGTGACAGCGCACAGAGCAAACAGAATGCTGCGATGGACAAGGAACAGTGGAACGATACCCGTTCCCTGCGTCAGAAAGTGAACACCCGTGCAGAGAAAGAATGGGACAAAACAGACGTCGCTTTTGATACGCGCGACAAGTGCGAGCAAAGCGCCAATCTGAATGCGTACTGGGAACCCAACACCCTGCGCTGTCTCGATCGCAACACCGGTCGACCTATTGCCCCGTAATGCTGAACGGCGCCCTCTCTGGCGCCTTTCTTTTCTGCACTAATCAGCACTGAAGCTCACAAAAGGAAATCACATGGCCGATGCTTATGCCATTAAGCTGCGCCCGCTCGAACGCGAAGATCTGCGCTTTGTTCACCAACTCGACAATAACGCCAGCGTCATGCGCTACTGGTTCGAAGAGCCGTATGAAGCGTTTGTTGAGCTGTCTGACCTCTACGACAAACACATCCACGACCAGAGCGAACGCCGCTTTGTGATTGAATGCGATGGTGAAAAAGCGGGCCTGGTCGAACTGGTTGAAATTAACCATGTACATCGTCGCGCAGAATTTCAGATAATTATTTCCCCGGAATATCAGGGTAAAGGTCTGGCCTCAAGAGCCGCGCTGCTGGCGATGGATTACGGCTTTACGGTGCTGAACCTGTACAAGCTGTATCTGATTGTGGATAAGGAAAACGAGAAAGCGATTCATATTTATCGCAAGCTCGGTTTTCAGGTCGAAGGGGAACTCATCCATGAGTTTTTCATTAATGGTGAATACCGCAACACCATTCGCATGTGCCTGTTCCAGCATCAATATCTGCCCAAACATAAAGCGGGCGCGCAGAACCTGCTGAAGCCGACGGCTCAGTAATACTCAATCGTGTTTTTGATGGTGTAATGCTGCTTCACCGGCGGCGTTGCACTGTCATCCACAATCTCCAGACTGCAACTCACCGGGTTATCATGCCTGTCGTAATCGCAGGTTTGCGCCACGTTGCCGATGGTTTTGTCATTCAGCGTACTTATCGCGGTGTAATCGAGCTTTTTACGTTCATCCTTTGAGGGGGTCGAGATGATTTTCAGCGTCTCATTATCGCCCTTCGACGTTTTGCCCAGCGGATACCCGTCTTTGTCGTAGTGATAATCTACCGTTAGCGCTTTGCCATGAGCCGCCACCACAAACCCGTTATCATCCGTGTCCCAGGTCAACCCCGCTGCTGGCATGCCTGCCAGCTGGCATTTGCCTTGCAGCAAAATGCGTTTTTCCTGAGTCATGCCATCCAGATAATAGTTGGCATCCAGCACCAGCGTCGCCCCGGAGTTGTTCTCCAGGTCGTGCAGTTCGATGAGATCAAAACACCCTTCCGTAGAGAGCTTCGCGCTCACGCGTTTGGTCACTTCGCCTTTTTCGTTCATCAACGTCTGGCTGAAATCTTTCACCGGACCGCGCAGCGGATCGAAATCGAACTCATTCGAAAAACTGGCCATTTCCGGGGTAAACGCCACCGGCACTGACGCGTTATCGCAGGCTGTAAGCACGCTGAGCAGCGGCATCACGAACAGCAGTTTCTTCACACCGAATCCTTGTAGGGAGAATTTTCTCAATCATATTAGCAAATACAGCGATTTACCTAACAACATCAATTTTCCCCGCTCGTACTTCATTTGCCAGAAAAATAGAACATACAAACTTATCACCATGATATATATGTATTTTTATGGTATCGAAACATTCTTACGCTTATAGTGCCAGTGCTTTTTCGCACATCTCAAACTTGAAGGATCAAATGAAATGGCTATTCCAGCTTATCTGTGGTTAAAGGACGATGGCGGCGCGGACATCAAAGGATCTGTGGATGTTCAGGATCGCGAAGGCAGTATTGAAGTCACCGGTTTTTCCCATAACTTGAGTATTCCTACAGATGGAATGACCGGGAAACTTACCGGAACGCGAAAACACTCTGCCGTACTTATTCAGAAAGAATTTGATAGCTCTAGCCCATACCTCTACAAAGCTGTTGCCACAGGCCAGACTCTCAAAACAGCCGAATTTAAATGGTATCGTATCAATGACGCTGGTCAGGAAGCGGAATACTTCAACATGTTGCTTGAAGGTGTGAAGATTGTGGGCGTTTCACCCGTAATGCATGACACCAAAGATTCAACAAAAGAGAAGCATAACCACCTTGAGTGCATAGAACTTCGCTATGAGCGAATTACCTGGAAGCACTGCGACGGAAACATCATGTTTACCGATAGCTGGAAAGAGAGAGCGCAGGCGTGAGATACCCAACGTTAGCGGCTTCACCTCACCCGCCGTTTGATATTTCCTCTTTCGCCCCGCCAGGCGTAAACATCGTCAGTAATATGATGATGTCTAAATTCCATCATGGGCCATCAGCTCTAACATATGAGTGGTTTTATCAGCAGGTAAGATTGCATGGTCCTTGGGACTATAAAACACGGGTTGGCCGGCAATATGAAAATTTTGGCAATTTTCACTATGGCGCAGTCGGTACAGCGGCTGGCATTACTGAACCTGTTTTATTGCGCGCTGCCGGATGGGCTCAATCCAGATCGGGAAATCTCAGGGGAATCGGCGGAATGTGGTATGGACCGCCCCCTTACGGTGACGACCCCAACGATCAATTCTGGATTAAATGCGGGATCAATTATGCAAAAAGAGCGGGTTTTTAAGAAGCGCTATGCTCTAGTGCCAATGTTTTTTGCGTTAATGATGTTCGGGTGGATTTTTCATTCTCTTAACTTTCCTATAGAGCAATCACTATACAAGAAGGAAAAGGTGAATAATTTGGCCGTCTTGTACATTACAGAAGCCAGTGCTGGTGCGATGACATCGTTTTCCTATCGGTATTATTTGCATGATGCAAAAAAAAGTGAGCAAGATTTTATGGATCATATTGATGATGAAACACCGTTCATGATTACCTCAGATGAGAATGCGAAAGTTACCGTGAAGGACGGCCAGGTCTATTTAAGCGTTCACGGGGAAGTATTTTCGTACAGAAACACAGGTTATCTGGCCCAGATTCATCTTGACGCATCACCTTATTAACCTTTCTCATCAACGTTGCCCGAAGCAGTCATAGCCAGGGCTTTTCGTTTTTTTGTCCACCAAAGTAATGAGAACTTTCAGAAAGTTAGCCTCATCAACAAAGACTGACACTACGAGTGCTATGCTTTTATCTCACGATAGCGATAAGGAGATGCAGATGAAAAAGACTCACTGGCTGGTTGCCATTTTGTTTGCAAGTGCGATGCCTGCCCTTGCCGCGCCGGAGTCCTGCGAGCGCGTGAAAGATGACATACAGCAGAAGATTGTGAATAACGGCGTGCCGGAATCCGGATTCACGCTGGATATCGTGCCAAACGATCAGGCTGATAAACCTGATGCTCAGGTTGTGGGCCACTGCGCCAACGACACGTTTAAAATTCTCTACACCCGCAACGGCAACGACGCACCTGCCGAGTAAGTGACGTAAGGAAGATATTCTCTCTGGCTTGACCAGGGATAATATCTTCCTACCCCCAAGTAAGTAACATTCACCCATCATCATTCAGGCTGATGTTTCTGGCCGATAATTACAACACGATGGAGTGAACAATGTCTGAGCATCAGCAGCATGAACACCCCGGCGGGATCAGCCGCCGTACCCTGATTAAATCTTCTGCTATCGGTTCCTTAGCTGTTGCCGCCAGCAGTCTTTCTTTACCTTTTACCCTGAAAAGCGCTGCCGCCGCCGTACAGCAGGCGACTCAACCGGATGATAAAGTTGTCTGGGGTGCCTGTTCGGTCAACTGTGGTAGCCGTTGTGCCCTGCGTTTACATGTCCGTGATGAAGAAGTGTATTGGGTTGAAACCGATAACACGGGCGACGATATTTATGGCAACCACCAGGTCCGCGCCTGTTTACGTGGTCGCTCTATCCGCCGCCGAATCAATCACCCTGAGCGCCTGAATTATCCAATGAAACGCGTGGGCAAACGCGGCGAAGGGAAATTTGAACGCATCAGTTGGCCTGAAGCGCTGGATATTCTGACCGCCAGTCTGAAAAAAGTGGTCAGTGAATACGGTAACGAAGCGGTTTATATCCATTACACCTCCGGAATTGTCGGCGGCAATATCACCCGCTCTTCTCCTTATGCCTCTTTGGTCGCTCGTCTGATGAACTGCTACGGCGGTTCCCTCCAGCAGTACGGCACCTACAGTACGGCGCAAATTTCCTGCGCCATGCCGTATACCTATGGCTCGAACGACGGTAACAGCACCTCTGACATTGAAAACAGCAAGCTGGTGGTGATGTTCGGCAACAACCCGGCGGAAACTCGCATGAGTGGCGGCGGTATCACCTATTATCTTGAGCAGGCACGCGAGCGTTCTAATGCCCGCATGATTGTGATTGACCCTCGATACACCGATACCGCAGCTGGCCGCGAAGATGAATGGGTACCGATTCGCCCGGGCACAGATGCTGCGTTGGTGGCGGGTATTGCCTGGGTGCTGATCAACGAAAACCTGGTCGATCAGCCCTTCCTCGATAAATACTGCATAGGCTACGACGAGAAAACGCTGCCGGAAGGCGCGCCAGCCAATGGTCACTATAAAGCCTATATTCTGGGCCAGGGTGACGATGCTACGGCAAAAACTCCGGAATGGGCATCACGTATTACCGGCATTCCGGCTGAAAAAATCATCAAGCTGGCGCGTGAAATCGGTACCGCGAAACCGGCTTATATTTGCCAGGGCTGGGGACCGCAGCGTCAGGCCAACGGTGAGCTGACTTCCCGCGCTATCGCGATGCTGCCTATTTTAACCGGCAACGTCGGCATTAATGGCGGCAACAGCGGCGCTCGTGAATCGACTTACACCATGACCATCGAGCGCATGCCGATTCTGGAAAACCCGGTCAAAACAGCCATTTCTTGTTTCACCTGGACAGATGCCATTGAGCGTGGCGCAGAAATGACAGCCACCCGCGACGGCGTGCGCGGTAAAGATAAGCTGGAGGTGCCGGTTAAGTTCATCTGGAACTACGCAGGCAACACCATCATCAACCAGCATTCGGACATTAACCGCACCCACGACATTCTGCAGGATGAATCGAAGTGCGAAATGATTGTGGTCATCGAAAACTTCATGACCAGTTCGGCAAAATATGCCGACCTTCTGCTGCCGGATCTGATGACCGTTGAGCAGGAAGATATCATCCCGAACGATTACGCGGGCAACATGGGGTATCTGATTTTCAGCCAGCCCGCCACGGCACCGAAGTTCGAGCGCAAACCTATTTACTGGATTTTGAGTGAAGTGGCAAAACGCCTTGGCGATGGCGTGCACCAGCAGTTTACCGAAGGCCGCACACAGGCAGAATGGCTGCAATATCTGTACGCGAAAATGCAGGCGAAAGACGCCCAGCTTCCTTCTTATGAAGCACTGAAAGCGATGGGGATTTACAAGCGTAAAGATCCAAACGGGCATTTTGTTGCCTATAAGGCATTCCGTAACGATCCTGAGGCGAACCCGCTGAAAACGCCGTCCGGCAAAATTGAAATTTATTCAGCGCAGCTCGCAAACATTGCCGCCAGTTGGCAGATTGAACAAGACGACACCATCAGCCCACTGCCGGTATACGCTTCGACATTCGATGGCTGGGACGCTCCGCAGCGCAGCCAGTTCCCGTTGCAAATGTTCGGCTTCCACTATAAAGCGCGTACCCATTCCAGCTATGGCAACATTGATGTGCTGCAAGCCGCCTGTCGTCAGGAAGTGTGGCTGAACCCACTTGATGCGGCAAAACGTGGTATCAGCAACGGCGATATGGTTCGCGTCTTCAACGGACGCGGCGAACTGCGCATTGAGGCGAAAGTGACGCCGCGTATCATGCCCGGCGTTAGCGCCATGGGCCAGGGCGCATGGCATGATGCCAATATGAACGGTGACCGCATTGATCACGGCTCTTGTATCAATACGCTGACAACGCATCGCCCGTCGCCGCTGGCAAAAGGCAATCCGCAACATACTAATCTGGTTGAAATTGAGAAGGTGTAACGCCGCTTGTTCAATCGTCGTATATCGTTAATGAAGTGAATCACCCCGGCGCGGGCTCTCCCGCGCCGCAGCAAGGAAAAGAGTTATGAATCAATCCCGTTTCGTTGAAGCCATCGCCATGAGCGGCCGCGTGCTCGGTGCCCTGTTTTATTTCGATCCGCAAAGCGAACAGGCGGCTCCGTTGGTTAACGCTTTCCGCGACGGCAGTTGGGCGCAGCAATGGCCGGAATCTGTCCCGTTCAACGCAGAACTGATTGAGGATTTTAAGGGCGAGACTGAAGAACCTCTTGCAGAGGCCTGGCAGCGTCTGTTTGTTGGCCCCTATGCTTTGCCAGCGCCGCCATGGGGTTCCGTGTGGCTCGATAAAGAAAGCGTCCTGTTTGGCGACTCTACGCTTGCCCTGCGTCAGTGGATGCGCGAAAACAACATCGCTTTCGACGCTCAGCAAAATGAACCGGAAGACAACTTTGGCACGTTGCTGATGCTCAGCGCCTGGCTGATAGAAAATGGCCGTGATGAAGCATGGCAACAGCTGCTGGCGTGGCATCTGCTGCCGTGGTCTGGCCGTTTTCTGCAAACGTTTATCGATAACGCCGACCATCCTTTCTACCGTGCGCTGGGCCAGTTAGCCCAACAAACGCTGGCCTTCTGGCAAACCGGGTTGCTCATCCCCGTTGCCGAAAAGAAACTCTACCGCTAAGCCTCACCTGCCGAAAGGCAGGTGTCTTAACTTAAATTTCAATAACCTGCAAAACCCCACTTTGTGACAATGTCACTTTTACAATTCCGTTTTAAGACTATTCCTGATTTTGCGGGCTAAGCCGTTACGTCATAAGGCGTAACACCTTGTTTACATTTCATGACGCCCCGCTTTAATTCCGCCCTTTTCTGGAATCCTTCCCAACCGCTTGCTATAGCTCAGTGACCCTGCCGGAACATGGCATAACAACAAGCAACGCCTTCAGGTGATTGCGATAACGCATGCAAACAGGGAGACACACTGCAATGCACAACACTTTACTGACGCGCGCGCTGCTGTTCGTGGTAGCGATTGTCGCTGTCCTCGCACTGCTCACGTGGGGTATTGGCCTTGAGACCCTTAAAGCCCGCCAGGTCGATTTACTCTATCTCGGCCAACAGCACCTGATTCTGGTGTTCTCATCCATGTTTTTTGCCTTACTGGTCGGGATCCCAAGCGGGATTTTACTCAGTCGCCCTGCCGCTCGCGGTGTGGCGGAATACGTGATGCAAATCTTCAACATCGGCAATACCTTGCCGCCGCTGGCGGTGCTGGCTCTGGCGATGGTGGTGGTCGGGATTGGTGACAAACCCGCTATCGTGGCGCTGTTCCTCGCCTCGCTGTTACCCATCGTGCGAAATACCTATTCAGGATTGTGCTCTGTTCCCGGTTCACTGATTGAAGCCGCGAACGGCATCGGTATGACCAAAAGGCAACGCCTCTGGCAAGTTGAACTGCCTAATGCCTGGCCGGTAATGCTTTCGGGGATTCGTATCGCGACCGCCATTAATGTCGGGACCGCGCCACTCGCGTTTTTGATTGGTGCCAGCAGCTACGGTGAGCTGATTTTCCCGGGGATTTACCTCAATGATTTCCCGACGCTTATCCTTGGCGCCGCAGCCACGGCCCTGTTTGCCCTGATCCTCGACACGCTGCTGGCCGGGCTTGGACGCATACTCAGCCCGCACACCGCTGAATAACAACAATAAGGAGCACCCCATGAGACGACTGACGCGTCTGTTTGTCGCCGCCGCTGCACTGGCGCTGATGGCCACTCAGGCCAAAGCGGCACCGATGATTCTGGCGACCAAGAGTTTTACCGAACAGCATATTCTTTCCGCCATGACCGTGCAGTACCTGCGCAAGAAAGGCTTTCAGGTGCAGCCGCAAACCAATATTGCAACGGTGATTTCTCACAATGCGATGATTAACAAGCAGATAGACATGACGTGGGAGTACACCGGCACCGCGCTCATTATCTTCAACCACATTAACAAGCGTATGTCACCGGAGGAGTCCTACGACACGGTGAAACGTCTTGAGGCCAGACATGGCCTGGTGTGGCTGAAACCGGCTGAAATGAATAACACCTACGCCTTCGCCATGCAGCGTAAACGTGCTGAAGAAGAGAACATCAACACCATGTCCGAAATGGTGGCGAAGATTGAGCATATCCGTCAGACCGATCCAAAGCACAACTGGCTGCTTGGGCTGGATCTGGAGTTCGCCGGGCGTAGTGACGGCATGAAGCCGTTGCAGCAGGCCTACAACATGGAGCTTGACCGCCCGCAGATTCGTCAAATGGACCCGGGTCTGGTGTACAACGCCGTACGTGATGGCTTCGTTGACGCGGGTCTGATTTACACCACCGACGGGCGCGTAAAAGGGTTCGATCTGAAAGTGCTCAAAGACGACAAAGGTTTCTTCCCAAGCTATGCCGTCACCCCTGTCGTGCGTAAAGACACGCTGGAAGCTCACCCAGGGCTGGAAGAGGCGCTGAATACGCTTTCCGGGCTGCTGAATAACGAGGTGATCACCGAGCTGAATAAACGTGTCGATATCGACCATGAAACACCGCAAAAGGTGGCGCATGATTTCTTGCGCAGCAAAGGTCTGGTCTAAGGAGAAACCATGGAAACCCTGCATTACATGATTGATAACTGGGACTATCTGGCGAGCCTGACCTGGCAACATCTGTGGCTGGTTCTGCTGGCTGTCGGGCTGGCGATTGTGATTGGCGTGCCACTTGGCATTTTGATTGTGCGCCACAAATGGCTGGCAACGCCGATCCTTGGGCTGACCACCATCCTGCTGACCGTGCCATCCATTGCGCTATTCGGCCTGATGATCCCGCTGTTTTCGCTGATCGGCCAGGGTATTGGCGCCCTGCCCGCCATTACTGCGGTATTCCTCTACTCGCTGCTGCCAATTGTGCGTAACACCCACACCGCGCTGGACAACCTGCCGCCGGGCCTGCGTGAAGCAGGACGCGGGATTGGCATGACCTTCTGGCAGCGTTTGCGCTGGGTGGAAATTCCGATGGCGCTGCCGGTGATTTTCGGCGGTATTCGTACCGCAGTGGTCATGAACATCGGCGTAATGGCGATTGCCGCCGTGATTGGTGCCGGTGGGCTTGGCTTACTGCTGCTCAACGGGATTGGCGGCAGTGATATTCGTATGTTGATTGCCGGGGCGCTGATGATTTGCCTGCTGGCTATTGTGCTCGACTGGTTGCTGCACCGTCTGCAGATTGTCCTGACACCAAAGGGGATTCGATAATGATAAAGTTAGAAAATCTGACCAAACAATTTACCCAGAAGAACGGCCAGAGTTTTAACGCCGTCGACAACGTGAACCTGAACGTGCCGGAAGGCGAAATGTGCGTTCTGCTCGGCCCTTCCGGCTGTGGCAAAACCACTACCCTGAAAATGATAAACCGGCTGATCCCGGCAAGCAGCGGGAAAATCCTGATTAACGGCCAGGACACCAGCGAGATGGACACCGTCTCTCTGCGTCGCAACATTGGTTATGTCATCCAGCAGATTGGCCTGTTCCCGAATATGACCATCGAAGAGAACATCACCGTGGTGCCACGCATGTTGGGCTGGGATAAAGCTCGCTACAAAGCGCGCGCCGAAGAGTTGATGGATATGGTCGCGATGGACCCGAAAAAATTCCTCAATCGTTACCCGAAAGAGATGTCCGGCGGTCAGCAACAGCGTATCGGGGTGATCCGTGCGCTGGCGGCTGATCCTCCGGTTCTGCTGATGGATGAACCTTTCGGTGCGGTCGACCCGATCAACCGTGAAGTTATCCAGAACCAGTTTCTCGATATGCAGCGTCAACTGAAAAAAACGGTGATGCTGGTCAGCCACGATATCGACGAAGCGCTCAAACTAGGCGACCGTATCGCCGTGTTCCGCCAGGGCCGAATTGTGCAATGCGCCAGCCCGGATGAGCTGCTGGCGAAACCTGCCAATGAATTTGTCGGTTCCTTTGTGGGCCAGGACAGAACCCTGAAACGCCTGCTGCTGGTTTCCGCTGGTGACGTCACCGATCAACAGCCGACGATTACGGTGAAGCGAGACACCGCCCTGCCGGAAGCTTTCGCCACCATGGACGACAACGATATTCGCGCCATCACTGTTGTCGATAACGACGGTAAACCGCTGGGCTTCGTTAAGCGCCGTGAAGCACGAAATGCCAGCGGAAGCTGTGCCGACTTGCTTCACCCGTTCCGTGTCACCGGTAAAGCGGAAGATAACCTGCGCGTGGTCTTGTCCAAACTGTATGAAAGCAACACCAGCTGGATGCCGATTGTCGATGAGGATGGGCGCTACAACGGTGAAATTTCACAGGACTATATCGCGGATTATCTCAGCTCCGGCCGTACGCGTCGGGCGTTGAATATTTATTCTGCGGATTGACGAACGAATCCCCCATCTGGGGTAACGCCGTTCACTTAAGCCAATGAATTAGGGGAAACACCGGGATTTGGTTCCCGGAGGGACGCCAAACCCGGTGGTCGCCCCGGATATCTCGGTCTTAAACTAACGGTGTTACCATCTGGGGGATTTTTTATAAAAATTGATTACCCCTACCTCACTTTTATTCTCCACGCGGCTCCATTAAACTTGTTAAAAATACTGGAGTCCATAATGCGCCTTTTAACTATCCCTCTGATTTTATTGCCTCTTACTAGCTTTGCCTCATCAATTGCAAGCATTCAGCAATCGTGTGAATCGCAGTTTTCAAAATTTCCAGAAATGGCATCGTGTCTGACCAAAAATGTGCGTGCTGATGATTTCCTCTACAGCAGCTCACAGGCTCGTCTTTATGTTGCTACCGCGACTAATCTGGCAGGAAAAGTCCGTCGTGGCGAAATGTACGATGACGAAGCTACATTGGCTTTGGAAGAAAAGTACAGTCAACTTAATGCTGAGTATGTTCACGAAGTTCAGGCCAATCAAAGCCCTGTGAGCACTTACATTAAAAAACGTCTCGATAATGCAGGTAAAATTCAGGTCGACGTTCACCAAAAATAACTATGGGATCTTGGCGCACAACACCTCCAATTGATAAGGAGCTACTGAGTTTTCACAATCAAACTCAATGAGTTGTGTATAATTCAGTATCTTATATCCATCGTGTGAATCTAATGCACCGTCTTCACGCTTACCCTGATATTCAGGCGATGTTCCGCCGTTTACTGATTGCGACGCTAGTCGGCATCCTCGCCTCGCTCGCTGTGGCGCTGTTTCGTCACACCATGTACTTACTGGAATGGGTTTTGCTCAGCAATGACAGCGGCAGCCTGGTGAATGCCGCGGCGAATTTGCCTGCGTGGCGGCGTTTGCTGACACCTGCATTAGGCGGTTTAGCGGCCGGATTATTGTTGTGGGGATGGCAGCGATACACTCGTCAGCGCCCTCACGCGCCCACTGACTATATGGAAGCGCTGGAAACGGAGGACGGCAAGTTCGATTACGGCGCAAGTCTTATCAAGTCGCTGGCCTCGCTGTTAGTGGTCGTCAGCGGCAGCGCGATTGGGCGTGAAGGTGCCATGATTTTACTGGCAACGCTGGCAGCTTCTTTCTTTGCGCAGCGTTTCACACCAAAAGCTGAATGGAAATTGTGGATTGCCTGCGGGGCCGCTGCCGGGATGGCGAGCGCGTATCATGCACCACTGGCGGGCAGCTTATTCATCGCTGAAATTCTCTTTGGCACGCTGATGCTGGCCTCACTCGGCCCGGTTGTGGTTTCTGCGGTGATTGCATTGCTGATGACGAACCTGCTCAGCGGTGGCCCTGCGCTGCTTTATACCGTTCACGTCGCCGCGCCACACGGTGCAGCAACGTATGGATTAATGTTAGCCACCGGTCTGGTTGCCGGGCTTTGCGGCCCGCTGTTTGTCTGGCTGATGGGGTTCACCCATCAACTTTTTTTACGCCTGAAACTCACGCCGCCCTTACAACTCGCGTTGGGCGGGTTGATTGTCGGCCTGCTTTCCCTCCTCACGCCTGCTGTGTGGGGAAATGGCTACAGCGTGGTGCAAAACTATCTTCTCGCACCGCCGGTGTTTGCCCTCATTGGCGGTGTCTTTATCTGCAAATTGCTGGCCGTGCTGGCAAGTAGCGGTTCTGGCGCACCGGGTGGGGTGTTCACCCCTACGTTGTTCGTCGGAATGGCGGTGGGCATGCTGTTCGCCAGAATGTGGGGAATATGGCTGCCGGACGGCAATGAAATGGCCATCTTACTGGGGTTAACTGGTATGGCGACACTGCTGGCCGCCACGACGCATGCGCCCATTATGTCGACACTGATGATTTGTGAAATGACCGGGCAATATGCCTTATTGCCCGGTTTGCTGATTTCCTGCGTGGTGGCGTCGGTGCTGTCGCGAACCTTACGCCAGGACTCCATCTACCGTCAGCATGTTGCCGAACAGGGTTAAATCGACATACTGGCCCAATTCTCGCTGTTCTGCGCGCGGCAGATAAGGCAGCTCGCCCACTAAGGGCGCAGGGATTTTTTTGCTCAACACATCAATGATTTCAGCATAGTGCGCCAGGCCTGGGTTAATGCGATTCGCCACCCAGCCAATCAACGGCAAGCCATCGTTGGCGATAGCCTGTGCTGTCAGCAAGGCGTGGTTAATGCAGCCTTCCTGGATGCCCACCACCATCACCACCGGCAGCTGTTCCTGCACGACCCATTCAGAGAGTGGACGTAAATCGTTCATCAGGTTACGCCAGCCACCCGTGCCTTCGACAACGACGTGATCCACACTGTCGCTGAGCGAAGCCAGGCCTTTTGACAGCAGCGTGTAATTAATCGGGCAACTGTGTGCGACGCTACTTTCCTCTTCGCTCAGGGCGATAGGATTAATAGCGCTGTATGGCAATTCAGGGGTAGAAACACTTTGCAGTACCAGCGCATCTTTATTGCGCAGTCCTTCTGGCGTTTCCTTGCTGCCTTTGGCGACAGGTTTGTAGCCCGCCACGCTTTTGCCTTGAGCGGCAAGCGCTTGCAGCAGCGCGCGCGACACCACGGTTTTACCTACCGCTGTATCCGTACCGGTTATAAAGAAACGCTTAAGCATGATGACTCCACAGCTTTGTCGTGAATTTGGACATCGGGGTGATAATTCAGAGCCGTAGAAGTGTACGTGATAGCCCGAAAAGGCGGCTTGCGTTAGCGCAATTTTTGGCTTAACAGTGTGAAATTGTTAACCCTGTAACAGTCTGATCAGCAGCGATCCGTTATAGAGCGCGTCTTTGACCAGCGCGGCACCGGTCATAGTGCCACGATTGAGGAATTGGGTGCTTTCGACGGCGATGTGCTTGCTGTACGCCGGTAAAGCTTGCTGGCGAATACAGGCGCTAATGGCAGGAAACAGAATGTCAGCCGCCTGATTAAACGGCGAGCCAATCAGAATTTTTTGCGGGTTAAATAAATTCACCATAATGGCGAGAATACGCCCAACGTGGGTCCCTACGCCGCTGATGATATCTTTGGCCAGCAAGTCGCCCTGCAAGGCCGCCTGGCACAACCATTCCACCGTCAGCGGTTGCTGGTGCAACATTGAGCTCATCGACTGCTTCATGCGCACCTGCGTCAGTTCCAGCACGCTCTCCACGCTGGCGATGGTTTCAAGACAGCCATGATTTCCGCAATAACAACGCTTCCCATACGGGTCAACCTGAGTGTGACCAATTTCGACCAGGCTGCTGCTGCCCGCGTGCAGCAAGCGCCCGTCAGTGATGACGCCTGCGCCCACGTTATGGTCTATCACTACCTGAATCACATCACGTGCGCCGCGCGAGGCACCGAACAACGCTTCAGCCATGGTCCATGCGCTGATGTCATGTTGCAGATACACCGGCACGCCAGTGCGTGATTCCAGCGCTTCGCCCAAGGCAACGTCTTTCACATCGTCATAAAACGGCATGCGGTGGATGATGCCATTCTCGGTATCAATGATCCCCGGCAATGTGATCGCAATGGAGGTGAGGCGTTCCAGCTTTTGTTGATGGCGAATAAAAAAAGCGTCGATGTGTTCGATTACGCGTTCAAGGAAAGGTTTTACGTCAATCAGCGGCAGCGTTTGTTCTTCTTCCACCACCAGCTTGCTGCTTAAATCGCGCAATGCCAGATTGATTTCACCGCGGCTGATGCGCAGTGACAGATAGTGCCAGGCCTCGGTTTCAACCATCAGCCCAACAGCTGGGCGGCCTCGGCTGCCTGGCTCCTGAATTTCAGTTTCCTGCACCAGATGGGCTTCGAGCATTTCGCGAACAATTTTGGTGATACTGGCGGGAGCAAGTTGCGCAAGGCGGGAAAGGTCGATTCGCGACACAGGACCGAGCTGATCAATCAGGCGGTAAACCGCGCCCGCGTTGGTCTGTTTGATCTGATCGATATGCCCTGGCTGACTTTCTGCTACCACCGCAGACTCCCTTATTTTCGCGCTTCGAAATAAACTTCTGCTATGGTGAAGCACTTCGACGTAGCTCGTCAAATTTTTACTTAGGCTTGTGATTTACCGCACATTTTTTCACGCTTTTGGCGGTAAAAAGTGACCGTTTACCGCCGCTAATAGCTGTTGACGAAAGCGGGACGCCGCCTGACTCTGCTCGCGGTGTTTTGCCCACACCAGCCACATTTCCGACACGGCCTCAGGATCGGCAATAGGTAACCAACGCATCTCGTTGAGTTGGACCCGTTTGAAGGAAGCCGGCAGGATGGAAACGCCCAGCCCGGCAGACACCAGTCCGATAATCGTCATCGCCTCGCCGACTTCCTGGGTAATCGCCGGCGAACCGAAGCGGCGCAGCAGGCCGAGAATATCGTCGTACAGCCCTGTTCCGACATGTGGATCGAAAAACACCAGCGGTTCGAGAACCAGTTCAGCCAGCGTGACCGACTCTCTTTGTGCCAGAGGATGATCGCGCGGCACCATCGCCAGCAGGGGTTCATGGAGGATAACCTGATGCTCTAACGTGTCGGGAAGATGGGTTTTTCGCATCAGCCCTAAATCCAGCGCGCCTTCACTTAACGGCGCAATTTGCTCTCGCGTGTTGCTTTCCCGGGTCTGAATATGCACGTCAGGGTACTGACGACGAAAACGAGAAAGCGTGTCTGACACAGCGGAAATAAAAGGCGCAGAGGAAGTAAACCCGATGCGCAACTCCCCGGTTTCCCCTTGATGCAAACGGGCTGCACGGGCAGCGGCATCCTCCACCTGAAGCAAAATTTGCCGACTGTCTGCCAGGAACTGCTTGCCCGCTTCCGTCAGGCTGACGCTGCGGTTGGTTCGGGCAAATAATCGGGCCTCAATTTGATGCTCAAGGATCTGAATTTGTTGGCTTAACGGCGGCTGAGAGATATTCAGCCTGGCAGCGGCACGCCCAAAATGAAGCTCTTCTGCCACAGCGACGAAATAGCGCAAGTGCCTTAACTCGATATTCATATGTTATAAGTATCAATTGAGATTATTAATATATTAGACAGAATATTTACAATTTCCTACCCTGAAGATGTGACCTAAGTTGCACTTTACTCAGCCGTTTTCATCCAAGGACATCCCGTGAGCCGTACGACCACCGTTGACACCCCCCCGGCCAGTGACGTCAGCGAACCCCGATTTGCCGACCCAAACCAGTTCATCCAGCGCGGTACGCCACAGTTTATTCGCGTCACCCTGGCGCTCTTCTCTGCCGGACTTGCCACCTTCGCCCTGCTCTACTGTGTACAGCCTATATTACCGGTGCTGTCACATGAGTTTGGCATTTCACCCGCCAGCACCAGTATTTCGCTTTCTGTTTCTACGGCGCTGCTTGCGGTAGGTTTGCTGTTCACCGGGCCACTTTCGGATGCCATTGGGCGTAAACAAGTGATGGTGACGGCGCTTTTACTGGCCTCGGTCTGTACTCTGCTTTCCACGATGATGACCAGCTGGCACGGCATCCTTATCATGCGAGCCCTGATTGGCCTTTCCTTAAGCGGCGTGGCCGCGGTCGGGATGACCTATCTCAGCGAGGAAATTCACCCGAGCTTTGTGGCGTTTTCGATGGGGCTCTACATCAGCGGTAACTCCATTGGCGGCATGAGCGGCCGTTTGCTTACCGGTGTGATGACCGATTTCTTTGGCTGGCGCGTAGCCATCGCCATGATTGGCTGCTTCGCCCTTGCCGCTGCGCTGATGTTCTGGCGAATTCTGCCGGAGTCCCGCCATTTCAGAGCATCATCCTTACGCCCCAAATACCTGTTCATTAACTTCCGCATTCACTGGCGCGACCGCGGGTTGCCGCTGCTGTTTGCAGAAGGATTTCTGCTGATGGGCGCGTTTGTCACGCTGTTTAACTACATTGGATATCGGCTGATGATGTCGCCGTGGTCGCTGAGCCAGGCGGTCGTCGGTTTGCTGTCCGTGGCTTATCTCACTGGCACCTGGAGCTCACCAAAAGCAGGTGCCATGACCCAACGCTTCGGGCGTGGCCCGGTGATGGTCGGCTTCACTGCGGTGATGTTGTGCGGTTTGTTAATGACCCTGTTTTCTTCTCTGTGGCTGATTTTCATCGGTATGCTGCTTTTTTCCGCAGGCTTCTTCGCCGCTCACTCCGTTGCGAGCAGCTGGATTGGCCCTCGTGCAAAACGCGCACGCGGACAGGCTTCGTCACTGTATTTATTCAGCTACTACCTGGGTTCAAGCATTGCAGGGACGCTAGGCGGCGTGTTCTGGCATAACTGGGGATGGAACGGCGTGGGAGGATTTATCGCAGCAATGCTTGTCCTGGCGCTAGTCACAGGCATTTGCCTGCATAAACGCCTGCATTAATCTACCGTGCCCGCCTTCGTGCGGGCCGCTTTTCGATCAGCCGAATAAGGCAGCTAAGCCGCCCATATCCTGCACTGCACCAATCGACAGCAACGTGACAAACACCCAGATGAACGGATTCATGATTTGCGGCACACTCTGACCTGTGTTAGTGATCAGCATGGTCGAAATACCGTAATTCGCCTCATACTTTCGTCGTATTTTTGACTCTCCTCGCAAACTGGCGTCAATCACTCGGATCAAAGCCCATGGAAAAGAACAACTACTCGCAACTCGTCCGTACTTTCCAGCGTTTATCACGCTTCTCTCACCTCTCGGCTATCGCTGGCTGGGATATGGCCGCGATGATGCCCGCCGGTGGCAGCACCGCTCGCGGTGAAGCACTGGCTGAACTTGGCGTGCTGCAGCACCAGATCCTTACCGACTCACAGGTAGGGAAATGGCTGGAGAACGCAAAACAGGAAAAGTTAAGCGAAGACGAACAGGCGAACCTGAGGGAAATGCGTCTTGCTTATTCGCAGGCAGCGTTACTGCCGGAAAGCCTGGTGGAAGCGAAATCGCTGGCAGGTAATCGCTGTGAACACGCCTGGCGCACCCAGCGTAAAAATAATGACTGGGAAGGCTTCGCGGTCAACCTGAAAGAAGTGGTTCGTCTGAGCCGTGAAGAAGCCAAAATCCGTGCAGAAGCGGCGGGTAGTTCACCTTATGACGCCATGCTCAATCTGTACGAACCGGGAATGACCAGCAGTCGTCTTGATACCCTGTTTGCCGATCTGAAAAGCTGGCTGCCTGATTTGCTGCAAAATGTGGTGGAAAAGCAGGCTTCGCAAAAGCTCATCGACCCGCAAGGCCCTTTCCCGGTTGAGGCTCAACGCGAGCTGGGGCTGGAAACCATGGCGCTGCTCGGCTTTGATTTTAACGGCGGCCGCCTGGATGTCAGCACTCACCCGTTCTGCGGCGGCGTGCCTGAAGATGTGCGCATCACCACGCGTTATGACGAAAACGATCTGCTCAGCGCGCTGTTTGGCGTGATCCACGAAACCGGCCATGCCCGTTATGAGCAAAACCTGCCGCGACAATGGGCCGGTCAGCCCGTCGCTCATGCCCGTTCCATGGGTATGCATGAATCCCAAAGTCTGTTCTTTGAGATGCAGCTGGGCCGCAGTGCTGCGTTCCTCAAGCATTTATTGCCTGGCGTTAAACAACGTTTTGGCGATCAGCCTGCCTTCACCCTCGACAACTTCATTGCCTGGAGCCAGCGCGTAGAACGTGGCTTTATTCGCGTCGACGCCGACGAAGTGAGCTACCCGGCCCACGTTATCCTGCGTTACGAAATCGAACGTGCGCTGATTGATGGCGACATCGAAGTGGACGACATTCCCGCGCTGTGGGATGAAAAAATGCAGCAGTATCTGGGCTTGTCGACCAAAGGCAACTACCGCAATGGCTGCATGCAGGACATCCACTGGACGGATGGCGGATTCGGTTACTTCCCTTCTTACACGTTGGGCGCAATGTACGCCGCGCAATTGTTCCAGGCGGCACGTAAGGCCTTACCTGCCCTTGATGCTCAGCTTAATGAAGGCAACTTCGCGCCGCTCTTCGGCTGGCTTCAGCAGAACATCTGGCAGCACGGCAGCCGCTACAGCACGTCGGAACTGATAGTGAAAGCCACAGGGGAAGATCTTAACAGCCGTTATTTCCGTGAGCATCTCACTGCACGTTATTTATAATTCATCTTTCGACTTTCATTTTTAAATAACCAAAAGCCTCATCACGAGGCTTTTATTTCCACTCTCTCTGTCACTTTCCAGCTTCAATATTTAGAAAGAGGTTTTGAATAAGCATCGGAATAATTACAAGGTACTATCCCCATCTATTTTAATCATACTGCTGGGGTAGCACTATGAAGGTTTTAACTTCATCAATCATTCTTTTGGGAACGCTTTTCACCGCCACTGCGGCGCAGGCTGAACACCAGTCTGTCGCGCTTGGCTACGCACAAAGCAAGATCCGTGGCTCAGGAACGCTGCACGGTGCCAGCCTTAAATATCGCTATGAGAATGAAGAAATCTCGCCATGGGGAATAATGGGTTCCGCGACCTGGATGAAAGGTGACGATAGTTTTAGCTACCACGATGAAATGGGTCAACAATCACGTGATTATGCCACAACCTATTATTCGGCATTGGTTGGACCGGCATTACGAGTTAATGACTGGATGAGTCTGTATGCTGATATGGGGATCGCGCATGTCGATGTCGATAAAACATCTCATAATGAAACACTGCAAGTCACTGAAAGGCATTCACACGCCTACACCAGCTTTGCCTGGGGTCTTGGGTTTATTTTCAATCCAACCGAGACAATTACGCTCAATGTCGGTTACGAAGGGACGGATGCTGATACGTACGGCGATCGTTCCATCAGCAGTACTTTCGACTTTGGCGTAGGTTACCGCTTCTAAGTCACTGAATGCCAATGATCATGACGGGATGTCGGCTTCGTACATATGGTTACAAGCCGATACCAATCACTCACTGAAGGCTTTGAATCACAAGTCTATAGTTCATTTCAACGGCCCCGCAGTGGGGTTGAACATAGAAACCAAATTCGAGGATTTCAGAATGAAAAAAGTATTAGCTCTGGTTGTTGCCGCTGCTATGGGTCTGTCTTCTGCTGCTTTCGCTGCTGACACCGCTGCTACCGCACCGGCTGCTGCGCCAGCTGCAACTCACGCTGCTCCGGCTAAAACCACTCATCACAAGAAACACAAAAAAGCCGCTACCGAGCAGAAAGCTCAGGCTGCCAAAAAGCACCACAAAAAAGCAGCTGCAAAACCAGCCGCAGAGCAGAAAGCTCAGGCCGCTAAAAAGCACCACAAAAAAGCAGCAACCAAACCAGCTGTAGCTCAGAAAGCTCAGGCTGCTAAAAAGCACCACAAAAAAGCAGCAACTAAACCAGCTGTAGCTCAGAAAGCTCAGGCTGCTAAAAAGCACCACAAAAAAGCAGCAACTAAACCAGCTGTAGCTCAGAAAGCTCAGGCTGCTAAA
>NZ_JBJDNI010000001.1:392916-551062 GCF_044900545.1 Scandinavium sp. NPDC088450
AAAAGCACACTAAGCACGTGAAACACACTGCTGCTAAACCAGCTGCTCAGCCAGCAGCATAAGTTCGCACCAGTCAGTAAGGTTTCATATACTAAATCGGCGCTGCTTAAGCGCCGTTTTTTTCCGGAGAGCAATCATGTTGCGCCGCTACCGTTTCGAGCTCATCCTTTTACTGCTGATTATCTGTGCGCTGGTTGCTACCCGGTTCTTTTTGTACTGAGTGTAGTTCGCTGATTTTACTCCCACTTTTCATTCATCCCGTCTATAGTAAACACATTGGGTTACCTTTTTTTATAATCATAATTGCCCTCCAGAGAGAGTTATGCGCAGATCCATAGTGGTATTACTGGGAGCCGTTTGCCTTTTTTCTCCTTTGACTCACGCTGACGATGACAGCGACGACACTGGCATGAGTGCCAAAGATCTGAAGACGCTATTTTTTGGTCATGACGACCGCGTCCGGGTCACCAATCCGACGGAATCGCCGTGGGATGCTATTGGTCAACTGGAAACCGCCAGCGGAAATCTCTGCACGGCCACCCTGATTTCACCTCATCTGGCGCTCACCGCCGGACACTGCCTGTTGACGCCTCCGCGCGGCAAACCCGATAAAGCCGTCGCCTTGCGTTTTATTTCACAAAAAGGCGTCTGGCGTTACGAAATTCATGGCATTGAAGGCCGCGTTGAACCTTCGCTCGGGAAACGTTTAAAACCCGATGGTGATGGCTGGATTGTGCCCCCTTCTGCTGCCCCGTGGGATTTTGGCCTGATTGTATTGCGCTATCCGCCATCCGGTATCACGCCGCTGCCGTTGTTCGAAGGTGATAAAGATGCCTTAACCGCTGCGCTGAAAACCACCGATCGCAAAGTGACGCAGTCGGGTTACCCGCTCGACCACCTTGATTCGCTATACACGCACAGTGATTGTCTGGTGACGGGTTGGGCGCAAACCACCGTGTTATCGCACCAGTGCGACACGCTGCCGGGCGACAGCGGTTCACCGTTAATGATTAAAACAGACAAGGGCTGGGAATTAATTGGGGTACAGAGTTCAGCCCCTGCGGCCAAAGATCGCTATCGTGCGGACAACCGCGCTATCTCCGTCACGGGTTTTCGTGACAAGCTTGAAGCGCTGGCTAATCAGTAATTAACACTGTCGCTGCTGACGTAACTGCAGCAGCGACGCGATTGGCATCGGCTCGCTAAACCAAAAACCTTGCAACTGATCGCACCCGGCAAGCCGCAGTAACTTCATCTGCTTCTCGTTTTCCACCCCTTCAGCAATCACCGTCATTCCCAGAGCACTGGCAATCCGAATCGTACCGCCAACCAGCGCGGCAGCCTGGTCATCGTTATCCACCAGCCCCGCCAGCGATTTATCAATCTTGATGGTGTCGAAATTAAAACGCCGCAGATAGCCAATGCTTGAATAACCGGTTCCGAAATCATCCAGCGCCACGGCCGTGCCCAGCAGTTTAAGGTTTAAAATCGCCGCACGTGCGCGCTCCGGGTTTTCCAGCACATAGGTTTCAGTGACTTCTAACTGCAAACGGTGTGGCGGAAAGCGACAAGAATCGAGCACCCGCGCCACCTTGTTTTCAAATTCCGGGTCGCGAAACTGCGCCGGAGAGATATTCACCGACAATTTAAGATCGTCCAGCGCCTGCAAATCCGAACACGCACGACGCAGCACAAACTGCCCGAGGGAATAAATCAGCCCGCTGGTCTCGGCGATGGCGATAAAAGCGTCCGGTTTCAGTTCGCCTTTCGGCCTGCGCGGCCAGCGTAACAGCGCTTCGACGCCCGTCATCACCTGCGAGCGAGCATCGACAATCGGCTGATACCAGACCTCAAACTCTTCATTTTCCAGCCCGTCGCGGATGTCATTTTCGATACTGAGCTGGTATTCGCGGGCGCTGTTCAGCTCCGCATCGTAATGCGTGATGCGGCCTTTACCGGTGATTTTGGAGTGATACATGGCGATATCCGCCCGGCGGAACAGCTCGGAACTGGAACTGCTCTCCAGCGAACCGCTGGCAATCCCGATGCTGGCGCTGATGTGGATCGTGCGTTCCCCCAGGCGAATCGGCGCATTCAGGTAATCCAGCACGCTGCCCGCAAAGGCTGCCGCTTTCTGCCCGGAATCGCCTCCGCTCACTGTCATCGCAAACTCATCGCCACCAAGCCTGGCAAGCATCCCGCCCTGCGGCACTTGCGCCTGCAGCGTGTGCGCAATATGCACAATCAGTGTGTCGCCCACGTCATGCCCGTAGATATCATTGACGTCCTTGAATCCATCCAGATCGATAAACACCACGGTTTTCAGCGCTTCACCATCGCGATGGCTGACATTTTCCAGATGTTCAATCAACGCCCGACGATTCGGCAAATGGCTCAGCCAGTCGGTCAGCGCAATTTCCCGCGCCTGTTTTTCCCCACGTGCCAGTTTGTACAATCCCAGGCTGCTCAGCAGAATAAAAAGCAGGATCAGCCCCGCCGCCAGCGCCACGATTTTGCGAATCTCCGGCGAGGCCGCCATTGCTGCTTCCGCACCGGGCAGGCGCGGCTGCCAGTTAAGATAGCCCAGCACTTTTCCGCCCGAGCTTTTCAGCGGCACGCTGTACTCGCTAATTTTCGCTTTGGTGAGATGGAGATTGGCAATCTGGAAGGTGTTGCCCAAATCCTTGAGAATGCCCGGGTTGATATGCCGGGTGATCACCAGATAGCGCCGTGTAGCATCGTAAATCTGCAAACGGCCCGTCATCGGGCGAATCAAACCAACACCGACAAAAGCCGTACCTTCACGCGTTTCGGTTATTCCGGCGAAAACATTTTTCCCGCTCGCCAAATCTGCTTTATGTTGATCAATCAGCGCCTGCAACCCTTCGCCAAAAAAATCGAGATTACGCTCGTTAAACGGCTGGCTGTGAAACGATCCCCATAGCACCTGATAGTGTTGGTCCAGCACAAAGGTGCCGTCATAAAGGTTATTGATTTTGAAGCCCGCGCCCCAGGTATCGTACAACCAGCGGGTATCGAGTTCAGGCGGATACACTTTATGCACGGCGTCGTCCCAGATGGCGTTATCCACCACCAGCGACAGCACGCGATTCACGGAAGTCTGAATCGCGCCATCCACGGAAAGTGCCGAACGATGAGCATCGATAGCGTTGATTTTGCTGCTGATCAGGTGCTGGGAAAGGTAAAGCAGAGAGACAATAGAAATGATAAGCCCGATGCCCGCCATAAAAAGCATCACAAACAGCGTTCTGGCTGTGGCGATATTACGCCAGCGAGATGGATTAAACATTCGCGACCCTCATGCACGCGGTTGGCACTGGGGAAATGCACCCTATTTACATAGCGTAATACAGCCAGCATTTTTCGCTGCCCGTAAACGCGGGCAGCGTCACATCATGAAAGTTTAATCATCACCATACCGGCCAATAATAAGGCTAAACCGATCCAACCTTTGTGATTAAGGCGCTGCCCAAACAAGATCCAGCCCGCAGCCAGTGTCGCTGCGACACCAAAACCGCCCCAAATGGCGTACGCCACCGAGAGATCGATACCTTTCACCGCCTGCGACAGCGCGCTGAACGCCGCTAACACGGCCACCAGGGATAAAATGCCGTAGGTTTTGCGACGAAAACCATCCGAAAATTTCAGGAAGATATTGGCGATAATTTCCAGCACAATCGAGCCTGCGAGCCAGGCGGCGTGAATCCACTCAAACTGCTGCATGGCTCACCTCTTCGCTGTTGCTTTTCGCTTTGCGGGTGCCGGATTTGATCAGCACAATGCCCGCCACCAGTGTGGCAAGCCCTGCGCCTTTCATCAGCGTCAGGCTTTCATCAAACAGCGTCACACTGAACAGGGTGATCAGCAAAATGCCGACGCCTTCCCACAGCGCATACGCCACACCGAGCGCGATTTTCTTCACTGCGAAAGAAAGGAATATATAAGAAAGTGAAATCATGGCGAGCATTAAAATATAGCCAGCATGGCCATCGCTCACGCTTGCCCATTTCATTGATAATGTACCCGTAATTTCAGCGACGATCGCCAGGGCTAATAAAATCCAGTAAAACATGGTTCTTCTCCTGCCTGAGAATATAATCCGTAGCAGCTTGCCATTGCGTGCAAACCGTAAAAAGTGATTAAGATTTAGCTCAAACGAAGGAGAAGACTACAGCGCAGAACGCCAGTGCTGCTCACCAGATAGCAGAGAAAAGGAAGGAAAAACAGAAGATTGCGTGGTAGTACGAATGTTGAACATGATGTCCATAAAATTACAATTATCCGCGGTATTGCTTCTCGTCCTTGCGGATGGAAATTGTCCTCAGTGGTTAAACACGCCATAATTCTGGCATAGCGCTATACTAAACTCAAAGTCTTTTCAATTCTTTACGGAAGTTGTTTAAGGTCAGTACGTTTATTCTGCGATGATTCAGATTATGCTCCCCCGGCAACGTTTTTTATAAGGAAAGATATGGCCAGGCCTATTATTACGCTTAATGGATTAAAGATAGTCATCATGCTCGGGATGCTGGTGATCATCCTTACCGGCATTCGGTTTGCAGCTGACATCATCGTGCCGTTTATTCTGGCACTGTTCATTGCCGTGGTGCTCAACCCGGTGATCCGTCTTCTGGAACGCTGCCGAGTGCCGCGCGTGCTGGCTATCACCCTGCTGATAAGCTTCATCATTTTCGTCGCTGTACTGCTGCTCGCCTCGCTCGGCACCTCGCTGAACGAACTGGCGCGTACCCTGCCGCAATACCGTTCTTCGCTTTTGGTGCCGCTGCAAAACATGGAGCCCTGGCTGCAACGCCTGGGGATCTCCATTTCCGTCGATGAACTGGTGAAATACATCGACCCCAATGCGGCGATGACGTTCGTCACCAGCCTGCTGACACAGCTCACCCACGCGATGTCGTCGATATTCCTGCTGCTGCTGACGGTGGTCTTTATGTTGTTCGAAGTGCCGCAGCTCCCGGCCAAACTGCAACAGATGATGGTCCGTCCGGTGGAGGGCATGGCGGCAATCCAGAAAGCCCTCGACAGCGTCAGCCACTATCTGGTGCTGAAAACTGCAATCAGTGTCGTCACCGGGCTGGTCGCCTGGGGCATGTTAGCCGCGCTGGACGTGCGGTTTGCGTTTATCTGGGGCTTATTAGCCTTCGCACTCAACTACATTCCCAATATCGGGTCGGTGCTGGCCGCCATTCCGCCGATTTTGCAGGTGCTGGTGTTCAGCGGGTTTTACGAGGCGTTAGTGGTGCTGGCAGGCTATCTGGCCATCAACATGGTGTTCGGCAATATTCTGGAGCCACGGATCATGGGGCGTGGTTTAGGGCTTTCCACGCTGGTGGTGTTCCTGTCGTTGATTTTCTGGGGCTGGCTGCTCGGCCCTGTAGGGATGCTGCTTTCCGTGCCGCTGACCATTATCGTGAAAATTGGCCTTGAACATACGCAAGGCGGGCAAAGTATTGCGGTGCTGTTGAGTGATTTGAGTAAGTAGCATCTAAACTTATTGATCATGACAGAAGACCTCGACCTCACTCAGTTTCTCACCGCTGGCACACCGCCGCTTCCTCCGGCCGCCGAACAAGGCTGGCTGGAACACGACGGCGCGCAGATCTGGTATGCCGTCTGCGGCAAAGGCCCTGCGGTTGTTCTGCTGCATGGCGGACTGGGTCATTCCGGCAACTGGAGTTACCTGGCTTCAATGCTGGTTGAAGCTGGTTATCGCGTGGTGTTAATCGACAGCCGCGGGCATGGTCGCAGCACGCGCGACGAACAGCCCTACTCGTATGAACGAATGGCCGCCGACGTGCTGGCAGTGATGGACAACATCGCGCTGAAAAAGGCCAGTTTCATCGGCTGGAGTGACGGAGCCTGCACGGCGCTCATCTTTGCCGCCCATCACCCGGAACGTACCGCAGGCGTGTTTTTCTTTGCCTGCAACATGGACCCAACCGGCACCAAAGAATTTCACGCCACCCCGGAAATTGAACGCTGCTTTTCCCGCCATCGGCAAGACTATCTGGCACTCTCGGCCACGCCGGACTGCTTTGAGGATTTCGTTGCAGCCGTATCAAAAATGATGAGCAGCCAACCAAACTATTCGCCAAATGACCTGCAAAAAATCGAAGTGCCGGTGGAAGTTGTTCTGGGTGAGCATGACGAATTTATCAAACCCGAACATGCCACTTATCTGGCGGCTACGCTCCCGAACGCCACGCTAACGATGATTCCTGGCGTCAGTCATTTTGCCCCCTTGCAGAAGCCTGAGGTTTTTAATGCGCAAGTGCTGAAGTTTTTGCAGAAATATTCGGCTAATTAAGCCCTCCCTTCCCCCTTTTCCCTCCAGTTTAGTGCAACGTTGTCTCGCCCTAAAACTTCCTCTGAAGCACGCTCGCATTTCTCTGATTTGCCCCTTAAAGGCTTTTTTCTGCCCGATATACTCGCCAGCAACCGTCCAGTGTCTGTCGCAAGGGAGGACGGTAAGAAACGTACAAAGTACGGTTTAGGACATTGCAAAACGTACTTTGTACGCATAACATCACTTCGACCGACAAGGAAAACAGCTGAAGATGGATTTTCTGTTTATTGAAACCACAGCGTTTAGTCGGGCCAGGCATGGGCTGATGCAAGACGATGAGCTACAAGCGTTCCAGGCCTGGCTTCTGGAAAATTATGGTCAGGGCAAGACGATGTCAGGGACAGGCGGGTGCAAAAAAGTCCGCTGGCAGCGACCCGGTTCAGGCAAGTCTGGCGGAGTCAGAGTCATCTACTTTGCCAGAACGCAGCAAGGCAGAATTTATTTGCTGATTATTTACCCAAAGAGCTGGCTGGATAACCTGAGTGCCAGGCAAAAAGCCCAACTCAAAGCCGCAGTAGACTTGCTGACTTAGCGGCTTATTTTCTCAATGAGGATCAGTTGATGGAAAACAAATTATTTAACGAGTTGCTGGATGGCGTGAACGAAATGGTCGCTATGGAAAAAGGCGAAATGCAGCCTCACCCCGATCGCGTCCATCACCATACCGTTCCGGACGTGAAACTGATACGAAGCCAGTTTGGCATGAAGCAGCACGAATTTGCCGAAGCCATTGGTGCCAGCGCGGCGCTGGTCCAATCCTGGGAATTGAAACGCAGAATTCCAACCGGTATCGCGCTGAAGGTGTTACGTCTGCTGGAACGAAACCCGAAATTTATGGAAGACCTGAAACTGGCCTGAATAAAGGTGGCGAATATGCCGCCTTTTTTACGTGCACTTGCCAAATCTACAGTCCGATATACATTTTAGGCCGGTATAAGGCGAGGCCGCCATCCGGCATTAACTCGATATCGCAAACGCACGCTATTTCAGGCCAAACTGCAACGCGTTACATCACCTCAGAAGCGCCCTCGCATTTCTGTACATTCCCTCATTTATTAAGATATGTACATCCATCCAGCGGGGTATAATCACCAGGTCGTCAAATTAAGTAAAAAGAAACGCGACATAAAGGTGCTAGAACACCTCCATGCCGCTAACCACAAAAAACTTACAAGGAGTTATTTATGGCTGTGAAGAATGGTATGCCAGAAGCCGCGATCGCCCAAACAGATCTTGAGCAATCCGGGAATAAAGAACAGTTTCCCGAGGTCACTCGCAAAAAGAGCGCCCGCCGCCTGCACGGCAAAGCCACAGACGCGGCAACAGCAAAGCACGCCAGTGCAGATACACCCGAAGCGAGCGCGGCCTGCTGCGAAATCTATTCAAGAATACGCAACCGCTATATCCCCCTTCAGGGAGATTGGTTACCCAAAGCAGGTTTTCTGAACGGCATGCCGATTAAAATAAGAGTGATGCCAGACTGCATCGTCATTACCCCACAAAACACCCGCGAGCTGTGGGGCTGTATTGAAGGCATGAGCGTGGTGGATATCAACAAACAGCGAGTCGGCGTCTGGCTAAGAACCTTCCCCTACGCGCTGAACGACACCGGCAATATACCGGTGATTCGCCGCAACCCACATGATGGGTTGATTCGCGGCAGCCGCTGAGGGAATGGCCTTCCCGGCTTTGGGCCGGGAAGGGTTTAATGCCGTTGATTGGGAATATATGGTTAAAATTTTTTGGATTGCCCATCGATCTATATAGCCGTATTAAATGATAGTAGATAGTATTTTTTTCATCCTTCTTTATGTTTACTTATCTAACACTCACCAGGACATTGCGCTTCCCCCTTAAACTCCCCACCTAAGGAAACCCTCGATAACATTTCACTTTAAAAAAACGTGTTAATAGTAGAATATTTTACCTTTTCCCGAAATGGATTTGCATTACGCATATTTTTTTTCTTTAGCCTTGCCAGATACGTTTTCATTGACATTTTATCCTTTACTCCGTTATAGGCAATTAATATTTGATAAAGAGAGAACCCCACATCTAACGATAATAACTCAACTAAATTTTCATATGCTTCCATCCCCATAGAAAAAAATGCATTGGTTAAATTTACACCTTCCTCGCCTTTAATTTCAAACTTATTCCACAACATAGGAAAATCATTCATTGAGACAGCAACAAAAATAACCTTCTCAGCATCATTTACGTATTCACTTGCCTTAACCTCCCTTAACCTCCCAAGGCTTTTAACTGCCTGCTCCCACGGTTTTATTGCAATTTTTTCTAATGATGCATCGATTGATTCAATGTTGTTATTGCTCTCAATCACACCGCCTAAGTACTTAGATGATTTTATTTCTATAACTATCAGAGATTTTTCTTTTTCATTATAAATGAGAATATCAGGAGATTTTAATATGTTTTTCTTGTATTTATATGAGAATTCAGGGATGACAATGTATTTATTAATTATTGAGTTCATGGCTTCTGAAATAGTTATGCCTTGTATATAAGATTCAAACACCTCGCCAAAATGATTCAAAAAAGCAACATCACCATCACAATATAAATCCTTTATTTTATAAAATAAATTATTAAACATTAAATCCTCTACTAATTTCCCATCTACGGGAAGATAGCATCCGTCATACATTTTAATAAATGGCTTATCTCTAAATAAACTGAATGCATAGTCATCTTGAATATTTTCTTTAGAAAAAGCCACGCCATCTTCAACATCAAAAGAAATAACATCCATAACCTTGTCCAAGATTGCTTTATCTATATGATAAAAATTGCAAACTTTATTTATATCCAAGAAAACATTAGACACAATGACTTTAGGGACGCACTTCATCGTAAAATTGTTTTTATAATAGACAATTACACAGTGTAGCACTTTGCAGTAATCTTTAAGAGTTATGCCAAAGCTGTTATAAAATCTTTCAGCTACATTATGATCTATTTTTTCAAGGAAAATCAGCGACGCTCTATAGCATTGACTAAGATAATTATCTCTATAGTTAAAAATAAACCCATTAATAAATTCATGCTCAACATTTAAACTATCATTCTTTCTATCATTGACAGCGAGTAGGGTTTTATATATTTTCAAGAAACGCGTATCAAAATCAAAATTATCATTTTGACTTAAGTTGAAATTTGCCAACAAAAATTTCCATGCAATAAGCCTTCCGCGTCGGTTGAATGGTTTTGTGTTGTTAATGTGATGTAATGCTTCAACATTACTCAAAAAAAACATTTTACTCCACATCCATACATTATCTTTTTCTTTTTCATCGAAAGACATAAGAGATAAAAGAAGAGCATCAATATAGTTGAAATCCGAGTCAAGATAAAATGACGCATCCTCATTCTCCTTAAAAACATCTTTAAATGAAGTTAACACCCCAAAATTAACCAATTTACTAATATCCATAACCCATCCAAGAAATCATTTTAAAAGTCATCAAATACAATATTTTTTAACGCAAACACTTTCAATATATCTAATCTGCAACGTTAGTTTTAAATCACAATTTATGTACACCGCATATGCCAGCTTCTTATTTAAGCATTTAAATTTATGAATGCTATAACATATCACTATCTCACTCAACACATGTATATAGTAACCTTGGTATTAATGCATTTATCCCACTCTCTCCCCCATAGTCTACACTCCCTATTCCATCCTCGATCGCCATCACATAATCACTCCAGAAATTATTACTCTTAGGCTAATGATCTGCACACCAGCTTAATTGATGCCCTACTCCTTACGGAGCAGACTTACTGCAGCATAAATCCAGGCAAAAATGATTTGCTGAATCAGGAGGTTAATAATGAATGCTGGCCAAACTCCGGCCCGGGACTGGAACACACGTCGTAGCGAGAAAGCTCGACGCGTTGCCTCCCTTCCGGTGCAGGGCAAGGTAATTCCCACCGACGGTCTGGTGGATGCGCTGGAAAAATTGATTGCCCCCGGCGACCGCGTGGTGCTTGAAGGTAACAACCAGAAGCAGGCGGATTTTCTCTCTCGCATGCTGGCAGAAGTGAACCCGGCGAAAGTCAACAATCTGCATATGATCATGCCGAGTGTGGGCCGTAGCGAACACCTCGATATCTTCGAAAAAGGCATTGCCCGTAAACTCGACTTCTCTTTCTCTGGCCCGCAAAGTCTGCGTATTTCGCAGCTGTTGCAGGACGGTCAGCTCGAAATCGGTGCAATTCACACCTACATCGAACTCTATTCCCGCCTTTATGTCGATCTCTGCCCGAACGTAGCGCTGATTGCCGGTTACAAAGCTGACCGCAAAGGTAACCTCTACACCGGGCCAAGTACTGAAGATACCCCGGCGCTGGTGGAAGCCGCAGCGTTCCGCGATGGCATTGTTATCGCCCAGGTTAACGAAATCGTGGATGACGAGTGTGACCTGCCGCGTGTCGATATCCCTGGTTCGTGGATTGATTACGTGGTGGTGGCCGATAAGCCATTCTTTATCGAACCGCTGTTCACCCGCGACCCGCGCCTCATTAAACAGGAACACATCCTGATGGCGATGATGGCGATTAAAGGCATCTACGCAGAACATCAGGTGCAGTCGCTCAACCACGGGATTGGGTTTAACACCGCCGCTATCGAGCTGCTGCTGCCAACCTACGGTGAACAACTCGGCCTGAAAGGCAAAATCTGTAAGCACTGGACCCTCAACCCGCATCCTACGCTGATCCCGGCGATTGAAAGTGGCTGGGTGGAAAGCGTGCACTGCTTCGGCGGCGAACTGGGGATGGAAGAGTACATCCGCGCGCGTCCGGACATCTTCTTCACCGGTTCTGACGGCTCCATGCGTTCTAACCGCGCCTTCTGCCAGCTGGCAGGCCAGTACGCGGTCGATATGTTTATCGGCTCGACCTTGCAGGTTGATGGCCTGGCGAACTCCTCCACGGTGACTCGTGGTCGTTTGTCCGGTTTCGGCGGTGCGCCAAACATGGGTCACGATCCTCACGGCCGTCGTCATGCCACACCAGCATGGCTGAACATGATCACCGAGCCAGACCCCATGCAGCGCGGTAAAAAACTCGTCGTGCAAATGGTGGAAACCTTCCAGGCTGGCGTGAAACCAACCTTCGTTGAACAGCTCGATGCCGTTGAAGTTGCTAAATCTTCTGGCATGCCGCTGGCACCGGTCATGATTTACGGCGACGACGTCACCCACGTGCTGACTGAAGAAGGTATCGCTTACCTGTATCGCGCAAAAGATATCGAAGAGCGCCGTGCGATGGTTGCTGCCGTTGCCGGGATCACCGATATCGGCCTGGGTGTGGACGCGAAACGCGTTGCCGACCTGCGTAAGAGCGGCAAAGTGGTTTACCCGGAAGACATGGGTATTCGTCGTTCTGAAGCCACGCGTTCTCTGCTGGCCGCCAGCAGCGTTGCCGACCTGGTGGAATGGTCCGACGGTCTTTACAACCCACCTGCGAAATTCCGGAGCTGGTAATGAAACTCCTGTCACAGACTCATGCAGAGGTACAGGCCGTGCGGCTGGCGGTGATCGCCCGCGACTGCCTGATCGACGAAGCACGATTAAGCCCGAAGCCGGGTCTGGTGGACAGCCGGGGAAACGGTGCCCATCACGATCTCTCTTTGGCACTGATGGAGTGCTCCGCGCACAGCCTGACCCCCACGTTTCTGCAACTGGCCCAGCAAAGCTGGCTGAGTCCTGCCGACATCGCCCTGCGCGAAACCGTGGGCCGTTTAGGGCGCGAAGGCGAACAGCAGATGATGGCCGCAACCGCAGGTGTGAACACGCATCGCGGCGCAATCTGGGCGCTTGGCCTGTTGGTGAGCGCCGTGGCGATGCACGGTTCTGACGCTAATGCTCAGCAGATTGCGGAGACAGCCGCCCTGCTCGCGCGTTTGCCAGACAGCGCCGCGCCGAAAGTCTTCAGCAAAGGTCTGAAAGCGACTCATCAGTATCGGGTCCCGGGCGCACGTGAAGAAGCGCAACAGGCGTTTCCACACGTGCTGACTCTGGCGTTGCCGCAGCTTTTACGCAGCCGTGCAAAGGGCGCCAGTGAAAGTGAAGCCCGTCTTGATGCGCTGATGGCGATCATGACCTCGCTCAGCGACACCTGCGTGCTCTCTCGTGCCGGAATGCCCGGCCTGAAAGCGATGCAGGACGGTGCCCGCGCCGTGCTGAATGCAGGAGGTTGTGCCACTGTCGCAGGCCGTGAAGCACTTGCCGCGCTTGATGCGCAGATGTTAGCGCTCAATGCCTCGCCCGGTGGCGCTGCCGATTTGCTCGCCGCCACGCTGTTTCTCGACAGGGTCAGCCAGCCCGCGTCTTGCTCATTTTAAAGAGGATGTTATGGAACACATTACATTGTCATTTCCTGCCAGCCGTACCTTCAACGGCAGAGCGCTGGCAGGTGTCGTAGGCTCCGGTGATATGGAAGTGCTGTTCACCGCCGCCACCGGCGAAACGCTCAACATTGATATCACCACGTCCGTGGATAACAGCACCAGCCGCTGGAATGCGCTGTTTGATCGCCTGAACCTGACCAACGGTCTGCCTGCGGGCAAGCTGGTTATCCACGATTTCGGCGCGACACCGGGCGTGGCCCGCATCCGCATCGAACAGGTTTTTGAAGAGGTGAGCCATGCGTAACGACAGCAGTTTTATTGAATTACGGGCCCGCGAACGCGCGCATGCCCTGCTTGACGACGGCAGCTATCGCGAACTGTTAGATCCGTTCGAAGGCATCATGTCGCCCTGGCTCGCCCCGCAGGGTGTGGTGCCACAGTCTGATGACGGCATGGTGGTTGCTCGCGGCACGATCAACGGTCAGCCAGCAGTGGTTATCGCCATCGAAGGGACTTTCCAGGGCGGCAGCATGGGCGAAGTGTCCGGGGCGAAAATGGCCGCCGCGCTGGAACTGGCAGCAGAAGACAACCGCAACGGCATTCCAACGCAAGCCGTTCTGAGCCTTGAAACCGGCGGCGTGCGTTTGCAGGAAGCCAACCTCGGCCTGGCGGCGATTGCGGATATCCACGCAGCGATTGTTGACCTGCGTCGCTACACCCCGGTTGTCGGCATCATTACTGGCACCGTCGGCTGTTTCGGCGGGATGTCTATCGCCGCCGCGCTGTGCAGCTATCTGATTGTGACTCGCGAAGCGCGTCTGGGTCTGAACGGCCCGCAGGTTATCGAGCAGGAAGCCGGGATTGAAGAGTACGACTCCCGCGACCGGCCGTTTATCTGGAGCATGACCGGCGGCGAAATCCGTTATGAAAGTGGCCTGGTTGATGCCCTGGTTGGCGACGGCGTGAATGCTGTGAAAGCTGCGATGAACGAAGCCATTGCCAAAGGCGTTCCGGCTCAGCATCGCAGCGATAAGTACGCTGATTACCTGTCTCGTCTGACGAATTTCGATACCCGTCAGCAGGCCGACACCGCGCAGATTAAACAGCTTTTCGCCCGGGAGGTGAAATGATGACTCAGAGCAACAGCCGTGGCGCACTCTGGCTGGAAAAACTGGCGCCCAATGCCCCTCGTATGAGCGGCCTATGCCCGTCCGTTCAGGTGGCAGATGCCAGTCTTAACGGTGAAAACGTGCGATTTATTGCCGTGGTGCCGGATGCCAACAACCACTATCCCCGCGCGGCTAAAGGCGAAGTGGGTCTGCTGGAAGGCTGGACGCTGGCAAAAGTGGTGAATGAAACCATTGATGCCGACGCCAACAGCGACGTGAAACGCCCGATTGTGGCGGTGATCGACGTGCCGAGTCAGGCCTATGGCCGTCGCGAAGAAGCGTTCGGTATTCACCAGGCGCTGGCCGGTGCCGCAGGCGCTTACGCTAAAGCGCGTCTGGCGGGCCATCCGGTGATTGGTTTGATTGTCGGCAAGGCGATGTCCGGGGCGTTTCTGGCGCACGGGTATCAGGCCAACCGCCTGATTGCCATCAACGACAAAGGCGTGCTGGTGCATGCGATGGGGAAAGAATCCGCCGCACGTATCACGCTGCGTACCGTCGATGCACTGGAAAAACTGGCGGCCACCATTCCGCCAATGGCTTACGACGTGAGCAACTACGCCACCCTTGGCCTGCTTTCCGACCTGCTGAACCTCAGCAACCCGGATGCGCCATCGGATGCTGATCTGGCGCTGGTGGAAATCACCGTTCAAAAAGCCATTTCGGATGCCCGTCTTGACCCAACACTGAAAAACCGCCTCGGCGCGGAAAATCGCCGTAGCTCTGCCCTGGTTCGCGAAAGGATGCGCGCCGCCTGGTAACGAGCAGTCAGTAGTACGTAAAAAAAGACCTGCCGAAAGCGGTCGCCGTCGGGCGCAGCTATAGCGCCCACGGCTCAGCCGTTTTTAGAAAATTATAACCATCGCGTCAGTGTAATTTTTTTATCTTCTACAGGTGATCTATGACTTATGTAATTATTCATGCTCTTGCTCCGATTTTCGTGATCATGCTGCTGGGCTTCTTTGCCGGTAAAGCCGGAATGGTCGACAACAAAAATGTGTCGCTGCTCAATATCTTTGTGATGGACTTTGCTCTGCCAGCAGCGCTGTTCAGCGCGACTGTTCAGACGCCGTGGTCGGGTATCGTCGCGCAATCTCCGCTGATTGTGGTGTTGACGGGTGCGATGTGGATTACCTACGCGGCAATCTATTTCCTCGCGACCAGCGTCTTTAAAAAATCTCCACAGGATGCGGCTGTTCTGACGTTGACCGTTGCGCTGCCGAACTATGCAGCACTTGGCCTGCCAATCCTCGGTAGCGTGTTGGGTGAAGGTTCTGCCACCTCGCTGTCTGTCGCCGTTTCCATCGCCTGTGGTTCTGTGCTGATGACCCCATTCTGCCTGCTGATCCTTGAGCGTGAAAAAGCGCGTGCAGCTGGTGAAAACAGTGGTTCTACCCTGTCGATGCTGCCAGTGCTGATGTGGCGCTCCCTGAAAAAACCTATCGTGATGGGACCGCTGCTGGGTGTGATCCTGTCGGCTATCGGGATCAAAATGCCGGACCTGGTTCTGGCCGCAATCAAGCCACTGGGCCTGTCTGCGACCGCTGCGGCGCTGTTCCTGACCGGTGTGATCCTGTCTGCGCGTAAACTCAAACTGAACGCGATGGTTGGGATTGCGACCATCACCAAACTGCTGATCCAGCCGTTCATTGCCTGGGGCATTGTGCTGGCGTTCGGTCTGCACGGTTCTGTGGCTATCACCGCTATCCTGATGATTGCCCTGTCCGCCGGCTTCTTTGGCGTGGTGTTCGGCAACCGCTTTGGCGTGCAGTCGCCAGATGCAGAAGCGGTGCTGCTGTTGAGCTCGGTTCTGTGTATCCTGTCGTTACCGCTGTTTATTACCTTAACTTCAGGCATTTGATATGACATTCACACCGCGCCCTCACGACTTACTGTGGCTGCAAAGCCGCGATGCCCTGCTGAATATTCAGGAGGCGTGGGTGGCAAGCCAGTGGCACACCGGGCTGCCGGTCGTGGTACGGCGCGATGTGAATGACGAGAGTGATATTCCGGTTGGCGTGCGTGGCATGAAACGCGAACAACGCGCCGCCGGATGGGTGAAGGCAGCGACGGTTTCCCGCGTAATGACACCAGAAATGCTTGCCGAGCGCGAGCGTCTGCTGCACTCCCCGTTTGTCTCCCAGCAGCCGGTTCAGGCTGCTATTTTACTCACCACCTTTGCCTGGCCGTGGCACTGGGGCATTACCGGCAGCACCGGTTACGCCATCGCCACTGAAATTCCTGTTCTGCACGCTGACAGCGATCTCGATTTACTTATCCGCGCCCCGCAGCCGTTAACGCACGATGAGCTGCGTCAATGGCAGGCGCAGGTCGAAAAACTGCCGTGCCGTGCCGACACTCAGGTCGAAACGCCGTCTGGCGCTTTCGCTCTCAACGAATGGCTGCGCGAAGGACGCGTTTTGCTGAAAACCGCCACCGGCCCACGTCTGACACAGACGCCGTGGCACAGGGAGCCATGATGAAAACCCTCTTCACCTTTCCCGGCCAGGGCACTCAACGTGCCGGGATGCTGCAAAATATTCCTGACCGCGACGCTATCTTCGCCGATGTTCGTGCGGTGTTGGGCGATGAAACTGACCAGCTTGATAGCACTGACGCGTTGCAACACACCCGCGCGGTACAACTTTGCCTGCTGATTGCCGGTGTCGCCTGGGCGCGCGAATTGATGGCAAACGGGGTTAAACCCGATATCGTCAGCGGGCTGTCGATTGGCGCTTATCCTGCGGCGGTGATTGCCGGGGCGCTGGATTTCCGCGATGCCCTGCGTCTGGTGGCATTGCGCGGCGATTTGATGGAGCAGGCTTATCCGCACGGCTATGGCCTGACGGCGATTGTCGGGCTTAGGCTGAATCAGGTCGAAAAACTGATGGCAGGCAGCCACACGTATATCGCTAACCTGAATGCCGAAACGCAAATTGTGATCGCCGGGCGCGATGAAGAGATGGCCGCCGTCGCGCAGAAAGCGTTGGAAGCCGGTGCCAGTAAAGCCACGCACCTCGCGGTGAGCGTGCCGTCGCATTGTGCTCTGCTGGATGAACCTGCGGCGAAGTTGGCGAAAGCGTTTGAATCCGTGACGTTGTCACGCCCGCAGCGAGCTTACCTGAGTGGCTCGACGGGACGTGTGCTGTGGGAACCGCTGAAAATTGCTGACGATCTGGCCTTCAACATGGCCCGCACCGTGCAATGGCAGGATGCGATGGTGTCCGCCAATCAGCGCGATGCCCGTCTTGCCATCGAAATGCCGCCGGGCAGCGTGTTGACTGGCTTAACGCATCTGGCGGGCTGGCAAGGCGAAGCGATTTGCCGCGAACGTAACAGTATTGAAGTGGCGCAGCATCTGCTGAAACGCCTTACTCGCTGAGGCTTCGGGCGTACATGCGCCCTTCTGCTGCCAGCGCCAGCAAATCCTGATCGCGCTCGCGGTGGTGTGAATAGACAATCGAAATCAGCTGGCGCATCTGGTACGGCTCCGCCAGCTTCAAAAGTTGTACATCGTTCTCGTACACTTTTTTCATCCTGCCCGGGATCAGCGAAAACCCAACCCCAGCCTGCACCAGGCTTATCATCGAAAAGATGTCGTTTACGCGAGTGACGATTTCCGGCTCAAACCCGGCAATGCTGAACGCCTCCTGAAAACCGGCATACGTTGCGAACCCTTCTGCCAGCGAGACGAATTTGCGATCGGCATAGTCACGCAGATCGGCATTTTGCGTACTGTTCAGCTTTTCACTGGCGGGGGCAGCCAGAAAAATATCGTCGTGGAACAATGGGATCACATCAAATTTTGACCCGGTAAATTCCCCTTCGTTAGTGGATATCAGGATCGCATCCAGTGCGTCGTCTTCCAGCATATCCAGCAACATCTGGTTTGAGCCCATGGTCAAATCCAGCTCAAGCGTTGGACGGCGCAGCTTCATGCCCATGATGATTTTCGGCACCGTTTCCAGCGTCAATGAATAGAGCGTGCCAATACGCAGCCGCCCGCGCCCAACCCCAGCCACTTTTCGTGTTTCTTCCAGACCACGACTCATCAGGTTGATCACATCCTGGCAGTATTCCAGCAGCGTCCAGGCCGCAGGCAATGGCAACAAGTTGCGTCCTTTATGAATAAACAGCGGGCAGCCGACTCCTTCTTCCAGCGTGTGCAGCGCCCGGTGCACGCTAACGCTGCTGAGCTCCAGCGCTTCGGCCGTGCGGGCGATGTTGCCTTTACTCATAAACATCATGAACACGCTGAGTTTGCGAAAGGTGATGTCCTGGTTGATGTCGTCTTTCATCCCTTGAGCCATTATTTATTTTGCAGATGAATGATTATACGCGTATTTATTCATTTTACGTCACACTGCCGGTGGCGTGCCGATCGCACACAAGGAGAACACGATGCACTACAGGCTCACCCTGGCCGCGCTATCTGCGCTGTTTGTCGCCCATTCCGCACTGGCGGAAGCCCCGCAAAATTACCTGTATACCTCTTCCGGCGAACTGGCTGAACATCGTGCCTTGCTGGCCCGACCTGATATTCACGGCGTGCAGATAGTCTATTCGTGGAAACAGCTGGAGCCTGCCGAAGGGAAATACGATTTCAGCGCGATTGAGCAAGATTTGGCTCAGACAGACGCCCTGCATAAGAAGCTGTTTATCCAGATTCAGGATCGTTTTTTTGAAGCACAGGCGCGCAATATTCCCGCTTATCTCCAGACGTCAAAATACGCGGGCGGATTAGTGGCGCAAACCGATAACCCAGGCGAAGGCAAAGCCCCGGCACAAGGCTGGGTGGCGATGCAGTGGAACCCCGAAGTGCGTGCCCGTTATCAGGCATTATTAAGCGCGTTGGCTGAAAAATTTGATGGCAAAGTGGCAGGCGTCAATCTGCCGGAAACAGCTATCGACATCGACATGAAAGACCCGAAAAGTGGCTTTAGTTGTGAGAAGTACTTCACCGCCACGCTCGATAATATCCAGTTTGCCCGTAAAGCGTTTGTTCAGTCGCACGTGGTGCAGTACGTCAATTTCTGGCCTTGCGAGTGGAATAACGATAAGCAGTACATGTCACGCCTGTTTACCGTTGCCGCCCAGAACCGCATCGGCCTTGGCGGCCCGGATATTGTGCCTTACAAGAATGCCCAGATGAAAAATGCCTACCCGTTTTTCAACCAGTACAAAGGCAAACTGGATCTGGTGGCAATGGCGGTGCAGGAACCGACGCTGAGCTACACCAATCCCAAAACGCATAAGAAATTCACGCGTGCGGAATTTACCGATTTCGCCGAAAACTATCTTGGCGCAAATATCATTTTCTGGAGCACCCAAACACCCTGGCTGAATAAGCCGGAAAAATAACGTGCAATGTCATATATGAGCATCGGGTTTAATGGACCCGATGATTTTCCACCAGCCAATTACTGAAAACATCACTGCGCAGCGTACGTAAAAAATCAATCATCCCTGAACAGCCCATTTTCCTGATCACCGTCTGGCGGATTTGATAAACCGTTTTGGTGTGCACATTAAAATACGCGCCCATTTCCGCCATCTTTTTTCCGTCCTTGATTAAATCAATCAGGAGTCTTTCTCTGGCCGTAAAGCGCACACGTTTTTCTGCCACACTTTCCCTGCCTTTGCCGTAAGTAATGGCTGCGATAAACGCCTCCATTTCACTCACAGTTGATCTTGCGGAAAGGCGGTGAAGCGGGATATCGGTGAGGAAGTTATAAAGATACCCCTCCGTTAAGAGGATCAGGCGATGCTTGTTCAGATCGTAGCGCTGCGCCAGCACATCGGCATAATGTTTTTCAGTGAAAAAAACGTAGCGCAATGAAGGTGAATCAAAGGTCATTGTCGCAAAAATGCTTTCCAGCCCAAGCCGCAGATAATGGTCAGACAGCCAGAGATCTGCGTGCGCAAGCTGCACAGGTTTCATGCCATTCATCATTCATCTTCCGTTTTTGCAGGAAATACCAGACCCTGACGGCTACGCGAAATATTACGTGGTCAGGCGTGAAGACTCACTGTCATGTTCAAATATCGTCATTAGTGTGGCCGACGACAATTTCCAGTGTTTTACGAATTACATCGGCCTGCACAATATCGTCCGTGGTTTCCAGGGAGTGAATAAGCGATAAGATAATATTCTTATTATTAATATGCTTTCCGCTGAGCAATACGTCGCGAATAGACGCGCCAAGGACGACGGATTCTTCTGCCAATGCCTCACCCGCATGACGAAAATACTCAGACAAGGCGTTATCAGGCATTGCAGAGTAAATATCAGGTTGTTGGATCAGGGCTGTGTTCATCGGTTTCACCTTTATCAATGAATTTAGGTTGTCAGTGGAGGTTGTCTTTTCCTTGCTGGGGCGCTTTGCTCAAGCGTATTTCCCCTTTTTCCCTGTGCTCTTGTTCTGATGCGGGTGCTTCTCTGTGCGTTTTCTCCGCCAGCACGGCCTGGAGATCGGCAATAATTCGGGGGAATGCCGCGCGTCGTTGCGCGTCCAGTTCTCTGGACTCCATCGCCCCCAATTCCGCTAACAGCGAGCCTGCGCTAACCGGTGCTTTGCGTTTTAACAACGCCAGCACCGCTTCGCCAATCAGTGCATCTGTCAGGGGGTCACTTTTGCTTCTGTTCATCACGCTCAGCGCTCAAACAGCAAACCAATCAGGGCGTTGTAGTGCTTTTCTTCTTCTGTACAAGAAGCCTTCTCCAGACGGCTGAGCAATTTTGTGCACAGCGATTTACGGTTCAGGTTGCGTCCGTCAGTCAGGATCTCGACAACTATCTGGCCTAATGTCTCCTGCTGCGTAGGCATCGTGGCCTTGCTGAAGTACTGGGCGATAGCGCTTGCGGGATCGGAAAGGTAACTGTTCTGTTGCATTGTGGTCTCCAGGGCGTATCGGTTAAAGGTTAATAAGCCGTTAATCAATCCTGAAAAAATTGTACACAAAAGCTGTACAATGACATTTTTAATTTTTAACAAAAAATGCTAATGATTTATTTTCAAATGGTTAAAGGATTTAAATTGGACATTGTCTGATACTGCGTTGTACAGCTACTCACTGGCGTTTTCACCACAACGGCGAGACACAGGTCGGTCTCCTCCTTTCGTTGTAAGACTATTGTTAATTTATTGTTTTGTTTAGAAGACGTTATGGCCTCTATCTGATAGGGTTATAAGACATTTCCCGGACAGCTAACAAACCATGCTCACAACTATCATCTATCGAAGTCATCTGCGTGAGAACGTGCCGTTTAAAGCACTTGAAGGTATGGTGGCCAGCGCCAATCTCAAAAACAGACGGGCCAACGTGACCGGCATCCTGTTATTTAATGGCACCCATTTCTTCCAGTTGCTGGAAGGCCCGGAGCAGGAAGTCAAAGCCATCTATCAGACTATTTGCGAAGACGAACGCCACACTAACGTGGTGGAACTGCTCTGTGATTACGGGCCTTCGCGCCGGTTTGGCAAAGTGGGAATGGAGCTGTTTGATCTGCGCGATCACAACAAAAACGACGTATTGCAGAACGTGCTGGATAAAGGCACGTCAAAGTATCAGCTCACCTACAATGACCGCGCGTTGCAGTTTTTCCGCACCTTTGTCGAAGCGACGGAAAAAGAGAATTACTATCAGATCCCTGATGCCGACAGCTGGGATTTTATCCCTTCAGACAAGCCTCGCTATGTCGACCCGCAAAACCTGCCTGCGGATGCCGATTGCCGCTTTGCTTTTCAGCCCATTATCGACCCGCTGTCGCAGGAGATTATGTCTGTCGAAGCCCTGCTTCGTACCGCTTCAGGGGATTCACCGAAAGCCTATTTTGAGACGCTTTCAGGCGACGAGATTTATCACGCCGATTTGAAAAGCAAAGAGACCGCTTTCGCACTGGCGGCCGCGCTTCAGTTGCATGATCAGACGCTTTCCGTAAACCTGCTGCCCATGACACTGGTCAACGTCCCTGACGCCGTTCCTCGCTTATTGCAAGCGATTGAAGTCAATGGGCTTATCCCTGAGCAAGTCATCGTCGAGTTTACCGAAACGGAAGTTATCTCTCAGTTCGATGCGTTCACTCAGGCGGTGCGTTCGCTTAAAGGGGCCGGAATCAGCGTGGCGATTGATCACTTTGGTGCCGGCTCCGCCGGGCTTCTGTTGCTGGCCCAGTTCCAGCCCGACAGAATTAAAATCAACCGCGACCTTATTCGCGATGTCCACAAAAGCGGACCGCGCCAGGCCATCATTCAGGCCATTATCAAATGCTGCCTTTCGCTGGAGATCCTCGTGTCCGCCGTCGGCGTTGAGAAGCCTGAAGAGTGGATGTGGCTTGAGTCGGCGGGTATTTCTCTGTTCCAGGGGCATCTTTTTGCCGAACCTTGCCTCGACGGTATTCCTGCCGTTGCCTGGCCTGAGAAGAAAACCGCCCTCTGATCACGACGCTTACCCGGTCATGATGTTCTTCCTGACCGGGTGCTTTGCCCGCCTGACCTTCACACATTCCTATTTATATTTTGTTAATGAAACGTTGACGATTTTCTTGCTATGCTTTGACTGTTGCGCTGTACAATATTTTATAAATTGTACAAGCGCCTTCCGATTCGTTAATTTGGGCAAGGACGTGTCGGTTTCAGAGTGAGGGAAGCTATGGCCTTTTACAGTATTGGTGACGTTGCCGAACGGTGTGATATCAACCCGGTCACGCTTCGTGCCTGGCAGCGGCGCTATGGGTTGTTAAAACCCCAGCGCAGTGAAGGCGGCCATCGCCAGTTCGATGAAGAAGATATTCAGCGTATCGAAGAGATTAAACGCTGGATACAGAGCGGCGTTCCTGTCGGCAAAGTCAAAGCGCTGCTGGAAAAAACCAAAGTTCAGACCTACGACGACTGGACCTCGCGCCAGGAAGAGATGATGTCGGTGTTGCGTTTTGCCCATCCGGCTAAATTGCGCGCCAAAATTGTAGCTCTCAGTCGTGAGCACGCTGCCAGTGAACTCATCGATTTCGTGTTCGTTCCGGTACGTCAGCGCCTCAGCCTCGATCATAATACCGCGCGCATCATGTGCAGCCTGCTGGACGGGGCGCTTATCGAACACGTCGCCCTCACCTTGTCAGAAACCCGCAAAAAAGCGGGCAAAGATGCCCTGCTGATTGGTTGGGATATCGATGACCGGACTCGCCTGTGGCTCGAAGCCTGGCGCCTTTCGCAGCAAGGCTGGCACATTGCTGTTCTGGCTGAACCGCTTGATGGCCCACGTCCGGAACTCTTCCCGGGACAACAGCTTTTTGTCTGGACCGGCCTCACCCCAACTCGCCGCCAGCAAGAACTGTTGCAACACTGGCATGAACAAGGCTATTCCCTCACGTTTCACCAGCCCTGAGTACGTCGGGACACGCTCGCAGTAAATTCTCTCCACGATCAATATGTTCCTGTTACGGGCTCAAAGGCGGCTTGCGAGTCTGCTTTTTTCTGGCGATACTGTATATATAAACAGTATCACTGAGGTTGTTTATCTATGCAGTCTGTTCATCACCTTGAAGCCGATGCCGATATGGCTCTGCCCATTTTCACCGAGCGCGTTTCCTGTGGCTTTCCCAGCCCGGCGGCGGATTATAAAGACGATGCCATCGATCTGGTGAAAAGCCTTATCCAGCATCCTGCGGCTACTTATGTGCTGCGGGTTTCCGGCGATTCAATGCGAGATGCCGCCATCGTGCCCGAATCCATGCTGCTGGTGGATGCCAGTTTGCAAGCCGGTGATGGCGATATCGTTGTCGCCCGTCTGAGCAGCGGGTTTACGGTCAAGCGTCTGCGGCTGCACCCTGCTCCGCATCTGATGCCCGAAAACCCAAACTATGCGCCCATTCCCATCAATGAAGGTGACGATGTACATATTCTGGGTGTCGTCACGGCGGTGATCACCCAACCGCAGCGGCATCAGTGATAACGGCCCAGGCTCACACCTGCGGCTGATTGTTTTTTGAGCAGGTGTTTCTATACTTCTTCCAGTTTGTTGCGGCGTTGCTTTCATTCACTCCTGAGCGGGGCTCTTATGAAACTCTATCCGGCACTCTGGTTGATGTGTGTTCCCGTGGCTGCGCCTGCCCTCGCCAGCAGTTATGCCACCGGTGAGCCGACAAGGTATCAGTATGATGGTGTCTCGCTGAATGCCTCACTGGGTTATCTGGGCGGAGAGTCGAAGGAGTTTGTCTATTTTCAGGGCCAACAGGTCAGCCGCCTGGACTGGAAGCTGAAGAACGCGGCTATCATCAAAGCCGAAGCTAACTATGACGTTTTATCGTGGCTGAGCCTGAACGCCAAAGGCTGGACCACACTCGCCTCAGGCAGCGGTCATCTGGATGATTACGACTGGCAGGACCCGCATTCCAGCCATTACACCGACAGCTCCCACAGCCCGGCCACGGTCAATGAAGCCAACGAATACGACTTAAGCTTGCGCTTTTGGGCGTGGAATCAACCGAATTATAAGGTCGGCGCTATCGCGGGGTATCAGGAAAACCGCACCAGCTGGCTGTCGAGAGGCGGTACTTACGATTACGCGGGCACAGATGCCAACGATGACTACGATCCCACTCTTCCTCGTCAGAAAGGGACGTTCAATAATGAGCCCGGTGTCGGCTACCGTCAGGTGTTTAAAACGCCCTATTTCGGCCTTGTCGGTTACTATGCCATCAACCAGTTCGAGTTCAGCGGCCTGCTCAAATACAGCCATTGGGTGGATGCCACCGATCATGATGTGCATTACCAGGCTGACTCCACTTCTTCCACCAGCAGCAACAATGCCGAGCTTTGGGCCGGTGTGATGAATGCCGGTTACTGGGTCACCCCGCATACCAAAGTCTTTACCGAAGCGACCTACACCTATTACCCCAACAAACAGGGCGATGAGAAAATCTGGACGTCAAAAGGTGACTATTACAGCGAAGGCGGCGGTGGTCTCCAAAGCCGGGCCTGGAGCCTGACCGCCGGTGTGCAGTATTTGTGGTAATGCCCTTGTAAACCGCCTCCGTTAGAGATTGAGTTTGTCACTTTTTCGATATACTGCATATAAACACAGTATATCGGGATTTTCTGACCATGCTTGCCCTTGTTGACGTCAACAACTTCTACACCAGCTGCGAAACCGCCTGGCGGCCAGAGCTGATTGGTAAGCCGATCGTGGTGCTTTCCAATAGCGACGGCTGCATTATTTCCCGCTCGGCAGAAGCCAAAAAGCTCGATATCAAAATGGGTGAACCGTGGTTTAAACAAAAAGCGCAGCTGCAGAGAATGGGCGTGGTGACCTTCAGCAGCAACTATGCGCTGTATGGCGACATGAGCCACCGGGTGATGAGCGCGCTGGAAGAGTATTGCCCACGAGTGGATATCTACAGCATCGATAAGAGTAAGGCGGATGGTGTGGGCAACCACGGCATGCAATAACATGTATGGACGTAAATTCACACCCAACAACAATTGTGGTGTGATTTGAAAGCGAAACTCATCTTAAGTGAAGTCTATTTGTCATATAATCTTGGTTTTCTCTCCGAATTGAACGATATGCGAAAAGTTAAACAACATATTATTAATTATCCTTATTCCTGGCTTTGGAGTAAGTAGACCCGTCGGCTACACCGACTGTGTCCTTTTTCAGAACCAGACTTGCAGAGCAACCATATTCGGCACCAGACAGTTCATTACTCGAATGTATTCTGCAAAAATGGAATATCGACAGAGCTTCGCATTGTATTGAGTATTCCAACAATTATGGATCGGGTCCTGCTTTTCCCATATCAATGAGTGTCTGCCACCTTTGCAATTAACCATCTGTAGTTAGTCTACTATTGCCCTTGGGGGAAAAGTCATTCAGAAGTGATAACCATCCCGGTTGCGGTGACGTTAGCACTGCTCAGCTTATACGTGCTCGCAGCATCCGCTCCGCCTTTCAACCTATTAACTTTATGGTCGACATAAATAGTAAACTGGTCGTTGATATCATAAAACAGCGCCAGATCGAGATACTTCACCCTGTCGAAGCGTTGATGCTCCGGCCTGAACGCCACGGACTGGAGCCAGGCGATAGAGGGACGGAACCCCGACGCAAACTGGTACTGCGCAACAATCTCAATATTTTTTGTTTTCTGCGCCACCGTGCCATCACCAAGCGCCGTCAGGTTGTGTGTTTCCCCCCAGGTCGCCGCAAAATAGAATGACTAATTATCATATTTCAATGAAATGGCCCAGGCTTCCGCATTTTCGCTCTGATTCTCAGTCAGCCTTCTTTAATACGATCTACGACTTCGATGAAGCCTAGAAATATCGAAAAATCTTTATTTTCAGTAGTATCCTGTTCAAGTTCCTTTATAAGCAATTGCCAGATTTCACGAGGGCTCGCAGTTCCCTGAGCAAGCCCCTGCCTAAATGCGCTCCTGTAAGGCATCCACTCAGAAGAGAACAGATTGGGCCTCAGATCAGAAAACAAAGTGTCGAAGCGGCAAAATCACGCCCCAATTGCGCTGCCCTGGCCATCAATCGCTCTTATGCTTCATCATATCGGTCTTGGCTATTTCGGTTAAATTCGTCATCAAGCACCCAGTTGTGGTGGCCTTTGTTCAAAACATAAAGGCGGATACCGGAAAGCAAATCATTCGGTCTGAGCTCCCTTTGCAGAGCATCAAGAGTTTCAAGCAGAACGGGTGATACCTGAGGAACTTTACGCATAAAATACAGTTTTGTCCGAATAGCCTTCCAGCCCTCCCCCAGGGAAGACGGGTATGCAGTGCACTTGCGGCATCAACTAGGACTGAACCCATCTTCTTATCACTCCACAATCCGCTGAGTGAATTCGCCAGAATAGTTCGTGCACCGTTGGCAAGATGCATATCACCGGCGTTCCCTATGCGAACAGCAATCACGATGAACGCGCGCCGCCACGTCATCAACGCCTCATAGTCTGGTTCTGCCCCATACCCCCTCGGTCAGGCACCAAACTCACAAATACCCGAACCTGTCCACGTCGAACTGCTAAGTCCGGCAGAAAGCATTTTTAATCAACGGGGAGCAGGTCATGCCGTAAAAATAAGATGACCTAGCTTCCTGAATATAAAGTTATTTTAACTTCTTTAAAAAAACTATCTCAACCCTGCGCATTGCCATACCTCCTCTTTTACTCTATTCCTGTCAGCCCGGTTTTAACTAAAAACCAGTATCCCTTTATGCACGCAATAGTCGGTGAAGCCGTATGTTTTATTCCGAACAGTTAAATAGTAAATTTATGGAAAAAGTAGCGACCGAAAGCGACTACTTTTCGATTTTAATGTGGATTGAGCATTACGGTGGTATTGCCGCTCTTCTGGAGGCGATATCGCAGCATGGTCTCCATAATTCAGTCGCCTCGTGGCTGGAGAAGGGTGAAAACTTTACTCTCTATCCTGAGCAAATTCTCAGTATCATCAACACAGATGAACTGGATAATCTGGCCATTGAGTGCAATACCGATCTTCCCGGTGCCGCACAGTTACTTGCTTCCACCTTCCCCAGACTAGTGAATGGGTTATCCATAAAGGGTAAATTGCCACTTTCACCCGACCATGATTTTTATGCCGATGGCATTGATATTCTGTGCGGCCACTGAGCCCTCTTTGTTTTATAGAAATAACAAATCATCAAGGAAAATATAATGAGTTCAGAAGCAACTCGTACTGTCAACTCGCTCACGGCGTGGCTAGTAACCCATAAATCTATGATATTGACAGGCGTCAGTCATCTCACGATAGCGATATTGCTATTTGTGATCGGAATTTGTCTCGCGCGTATATCCGGGGAAGCCTTAAAAAAGGTACTGGTTAAGCGGGGTATTGATAATACGGTAACACAATTTTTCAGCGCTCTTTTACGCTATGCGCTGATGATCATCTTTATCGTAGCGGCGCTGCAAAGGATCGGAGTAGAAACCTCCTCAATCGTGGCGATCATTGGTGCCGCCGGGCTGGCTGTTGGTCTTGCTCTTCAGGGCTCTTTAGCTAATTTTGCCGCAGGCGTGATGCTGGTGACTTTCCGCCCTATACGTGTAGGTGAATATGCCATGGTCGGTTCCGCTGCCGGTACCATTCAGGAGATAAACATTTTCTCAACTACTCTGACAACGCCAGACAATAAAACCGTGGTGGTACCGAACGGTAAAATTATTGCCGGCGAAATCACGAACTTCACCCGTCAAAAAGTTCGCCGGGTCGATCTTTCCATCAGTGTCGCCAATTCAGCAGTGGTTTCTCAGGTAAAACAGGTGATAACTGCCGTGATTACGCAGGACCCGAGAATTATTCAAGAGAAAGGTGTAACCGTCCGCATGATGGAACTAACCCCGACGTCCATGAATTTTGTGATCAGAGTTTGGGGGCAAAACAGCCAGTACTGGGATATTTATTTTGATCTGCTGGAAAATATTAAAAATGCTCTGGATGAAAATAACATTCCAATGCCCTGGCCGCATATGCATCTCCATTTCGCAGAGAAAGCAAACTCAGAGTAGTTTCTTTTATTCAACCTGTACCAGAGATTCACCGACCCGGCGAAGAGGTAGCCGGCCAATTTACGATACCTTCAACCCAATAGCCTGACGAATGCCCGACGACTGTCGGGCATTGAGGTTTAGTCTTCCAGTCGGGCAAGTAAATCCTTTCTGGACGGCGTCCATGCGGTCAGAACTACGCCCGGAGCCTCTTTGTGACAAGTGATGTTATGAGGTTTATCAGGAGGAATGCGAATCGCCTGACCGGCATGCAAAGTGGTGACTTCACCGTTGCACATAAAATCCAGTACGCCGCTCACTACGTAGTTCACTTCCTCATGAGGGTGCTGATGCACGCTGGCAACTGCCCCTGCCGGCAGTGTCAATTCAGACACCGTCAGTTCATCGCTGTTGGTCAGGATCCGAATCGCTACATCGCCAAAATGAACGGTATCGTTGTGTTGTGTCATGTTTCACCTTCCTGTTATTTGTTGTTACTTAAACTGCGTTAATCACAAGCCACAGGCCACATAGCGCAGAGGCCGCGCCGGACAGTCTCAGCAGGCCATCACCACGTTTTACTTTCTGCAGAAAATGCGCGCCTATGGCCCCTACCAGATGAAGCGTTGCCGTCGTCGCCAGAAAACCCGCGGTATAGACAACCTTGTTTTGCATCAGTGGCATTTCATAGCCGTGGGCATAGCCGTGAAAAATGCCAAATAGCGCAGTCGCTCCCGCAGCCACCAAAAGCGGCAGACGCTGGCGAAGGGCAATCGCCAAACCCAACAACACTACCGACATGGCTACCCCCACTTCCGTCAGCGGCAGTTCGATATGCTCAAAACCAATCACGCCTCCCAAAAACATAAAACAGACAAACGCACCTGGTACTGCCCACACCGCGCGCCCGCCAATTTGAACACTCCAGGCCCCCACAGCGGTCATTGCCAGAAGATGATCAAGGCCACTGAGAGGATGCAGCCATCCGGCGCTGCTGCCTGCATGCGCCCAGGCCAACGTGGGCAGCAACATCAAGCTGCCCGAAGCCGCTCCCCCTTGCCAACGTCGTATCATGAAGCCTTCCTTTTCCCAATCGCCATCGTCACCGAGGCCCACTGGCTATCCCAGTCGGCATCCTGACTCTGCGAGGCGGTCATCTCTTCAGCACTGAAAATCCAGAATCCGGACTCGGGCAGCGCAAAAGCCACTTCCCCATGCGCATCAGTCCTGGTTTTCAGGAAATAACGCTGCTTGCCTTGAGACTGTGCTTTCACCTGCGTGCCAACGAGTGGCTTGCCATTCAGCAGCAGGCGCAGGTGGTACTGTTGCCCGGGCTTATACTGTAAAGGCTCCGTTTGTGGGATCAGTTCCAGCGGCAGCCCTACATTCCGATCAAAGCCCTCGCTGTGCCCGTCTACCAGCACAATGCTTTTTGCAAAGCGCGAATAGAGTTCACTCCCAGGTTGATCCGAATCCCCTTCTCGCTGGCGCTGCTGAATGATCTTCTCAAGCCCTTCTTCACGCAGATAGGTTTCGAACTCAGAGGCCGATAGCGTTATCTGCGCTGGATTGGTCTGCAAAGCCACCACGGTCGCGCCCGCAGATCGTGGTTTGAAATGACCAATAACGAGCGAATTGTCATGGCCACTGACCGAAAACTGTCCCTGAGCATCCCTGGCTGAAAACTCTGCAACCAGACCTGGAATGCGCGGCGTTTGCTTGCCAGGCAGCCCGCTGCCAATCCGTAGTTCGAAAAGCACCTGCGCCCCCGTATGGCTTTGCGCATCATGAGGAACCATCCAAAATTCATGGGCCTGTGCGTGACCGATCGACAGTGCAGACAGCGTAAGAGCCGAAGCCAGTAAGGTACGCCTGAGCATCATCATTTCAGCGTCACAGGGACAACGTAAGGGAAGTCCTGGCTATAACGTTTCGGGTTAGCCACCGCCTGATCGGTCGGCTGACCTATCAACAGGCTGAGCATGGCGCTCATCGCATCATCATCCATGCTGCGCCCGTTACGTTGGTCAGCGCTGAAAATAGCTTTTTCACCGACGCGATAAGTCAGCACGTCAGGTACTAACAGATTGGCAACTTTGTCGCCGTAAGCGATGGGATCTTTTTGCGAATGTGCCAGAGCACTTGCCCGTGCGGTACGCGCAGAGACAAACGGTTTCATATCGTCACTGTTTTGCGGACGGCTCTCATCATGCTCACGCTTGAGGGCGTCATTTTCGAAAAGCATGGTATGAGAGAACAGAGGATTGGCGGAATATTGCACCTGTTTCCAGCTCTCGCCGTTGTTGAAATCGGTGGTCATATAAACCTGAATAGTCTCCGCCAATAACTTATTGGGCACTTCCATGACGATGGCACCGCAATTACGCGCGGCAAAAATATTTTTACCTTGCACAGATTTCCAGACCGCAGGGTCATATTTCCCTTTAGCTAATTCAGTGCGAAAGCGGTGCAAACCTGGAGAGTTGCCGACAAAAGGATCCTGAGCCGCCCCGGTCCATATTTTGATGCCATTGCTCAATGTTGCAGCAGTATTAGTCGCAACCTGGCCCAAGGCACTGCCCGTTTCACCCACCTGGCTATCGGCCGTGGTTTCCTGGAACACCGTAACCTTACCGCTGCGATCAAACTTAAAGGTGAAGGTTTTACCTTGCTTATAATCAGACGACTCGGCGATATGAATGTTATAAAGCGCGTCAGGATTAAAGACACCAGCCTCCCCGGCCTTTGGTGAGTTATTCACTGTCATAACCAGTGCTGTATAGCCTGGGGTTCTAGCAGGAAAAACAAAATTATCCAGTTGATTAAGCGATGGATTTTTGATGGCTATAGCCGTTTCAAAATGATGGCTGGCATAGGTTTGGGGTGAAATAATTGCTGCGGCAATTAATGCGGCTAATACTATTTTTTTAGACATAAGTAAGCCTTTCCTGAATGGATAATAAAGAATAGTTAAATCGTAAAGCGGATAAATTCACTTTTAAAGAAATGAAAATCCCCACAGCGTCGAAAACGTCACAGAGAACTTCACGCTCAATAGTATTTCTGTTGACCTCATCTTTTTACATTACTCTGGACAGCGTTCAACCACACAAGGAATAAAATGTGAAATCATTCACGCAATGACTATTATCATCCGATTCTTGCGATTAAATGCTACATAATATAAAACCGCTTCCACACATTTAAAAACATTTCTCTACGCCAGATACAGGTTATGCTCACCAGAGTATTCATTCCACAAAAAGTTGATTGCTTATATTTCATCCCAATATCGCATAACGTGTTTTAACGACAGGCTTGCAACCTTTTCCTTGCGTGAGCGGTGATAATGTGCAAAGCACTTAAAACTCATTGATATCTCATCGGGAAGATTGATACCGGTAATTTTATAGAACGATTTTAGCGGTTTTATAAACACCTCAGGAATAAGCATAATATAATCGCTGCGGGAGCAAATTAAGGCCAATGAAAGCAGGTTATGGCTCTCGTATCGAATTTTTCTGTCACGCATAAAAGGCGCATCCACGTCCAGATCGGGAACGAATGAAGAAATTTGCTCTATATCAGATTTCCATCGGACATGCCCACATTTCAGCCATTGCTCCATAGTAACCTGGCCCTCAGTGATGGGATGCCCCTCTCTGGCCAGGATGCAAATTGCTGACTCCAGAAAGGGTGTAGACACGATGGAGGTATCATTGGGCAAAGCACTCCCGATATCCAGATCTATTACTTTGTTTCGTAGTTTCATTATCCGTTTTTCAGCATCAGATTCTGCAGTAATAAATTTCGGGATAATCTCTTTTTGTAATTTGTAGAGGTAATGGATAAGCACATGCTCTATAATTGCATCGCAAGAGAGTAATAACTCCTGCTTTGAATTCTGCGTTTGCATCAGGTCCTGATACTGCTCTTGTAATTTTAGAGCCTCAGGCGTAGGCATCAGAACTTTACTTTCTTTCCTGAAGAGTTCATGTGGGTAAACTTTATACACTTGCTTTAAGCTATAGCTTATCGTTGCTTGTGTCACTCCAATATCCTGTGCTGTTTTCGCCCTGCTCCCCGTTTTAATTAAAGAATCCACTATGCTGAGCTGTCTAACACTGAACTTATTCATATATCCCTCAAACACTCCATCCATTTACCGTAAGGAAATAATTCCATTTTCTCGTGAAAAATGTGCGTCTGCATACGAATTGAAATCTCTGATAATCTCATCGATTTGAATCATTATGTTCTTATCCTCTGCCATCCCCGCATGGATATGCATGTAACAGTCATACTTCAACTCGATTTCAGGCGGCGTTTTTAAATAGGTAACAGGAAAGCTGTCCATCATGCTTAAAATGTAAAAATCAGGAGCCAGCATAATACAATCTGTTGACGAGCAAAACGCCACCATGTTGATATGGCTGCCCGAAGTCATAACAACATTGCGTTTATTGAGATTAATAAATGAGTCACTGGCTTTGATGGCATTATCACAATAGTAATCAGACAATGACGTCCTTACCACATGCTTTGATGCCAGCCATTCATCCAGAGTTAATCGGTCCTGCCGATAACCATGCTGTTTATTTAAAATAATTGAAACCCTACTTGAGAATAGTTTTATTTGATGAATCGCGGGATCTGGCGGCAATTTAGCCCCTACATCCATATTTACCTTAAAGCTTTTAAGATCGGCCAAACGCTCTTCATTACAATTCGTTTGTGGCTGGTAGGAATGCAGGGCTTGATAATCGTACTCATCCTTTAGAATTTGACTCGTCGACATAATTTCCATGAGTGAAAATGCTCTATGATAAACGACCTGACGTTTTTGTGCCGAGGAATTTTCACCATTCATGATCCGCCGATTAGTAAGTTGAAAATAATGTTCACTCATTTTAGTTGCGGTAGCATCGGGGATCATTCCATTTTTCGTTCTCACAAAAAGAACCTGGCCGGTAACTTTCCTTGCTTTATTGAGAATGTAGGAGATGGCACCCGGTTTAATGCCTTTTTCCAACGCTGCTTTTGCTATGCTTTGCGTACGAACAAGAATATGTATTATTTCTAAAGTTTTTAAGTCGACTAAATCGTCCATTTGAAGCGCTCTTTTATCATTTTACTCTCCTCCCCGAAGGGAGGAGTTTTCACTGTCAGAAGTTAACTTTCAGACCAATCATCGCCTGGGTGTCGCTGTAGCCTTTGCCACCCATTTCCTGCGCCACGTTCCCCCACAGATTAACGTTGTTGTTCAGCTTGCCTTCCACACCGGCTTTCAACTGACCGATATCACGGGTACCGGCCACTTTCACGGCCACACCGTTCAGACCTGCGCTGAAGTCTTTGGTGTTGTGGATCCAGTTAGCTTCCACAAACGGTTCGAATGTACGATTCTTGCCATCGTCAAGCTTCGCGTTATGACCTTTGATGAACAGACGAGCACCCAGACGGGTTTGCACGTTGTCATCACCACCAAACTGCACGGTGGTTCCGTTCGATTCCTGATGGTCATGCGCTTTCACACCCATCCACGTCACCTGTGCCTGCGGCTGCACGAAGTAGCTCTCGTGGTCATTCTTCTCACCCATCTTCCAGGTGTAACCCGTTTCAATGGAAGCGGTCAGGCCTTTCGATTTGTAGCTTTCAGATGTAGCGCCTTTGCTGCTGACGGTGTTGTCAAACCAGTTGTAAAGCATCCAGCTATCGACATAAGCGCCCGTTTTCTCGGCATCATCCTGGAACCAGGTACCGTACAGACCGGCGCTATAGCCGCTCACAGAGCTGTCCGCAGAGTAACCATTCACATGGTTGCGGGTGTTACCGTGCTGGTTCGCATAGCCGCCCATCACACCGATATGGAAACGGTTATCCTTATTGCTACTCCACTGAGCAATGTCACCCCCCAACTGCGCCACATAGCGGTTCGCTTCGGTTTTGTTCTGACTGCTGCCGTCATAGGAGCCGGAATGCCCACCTACCTGGCGCAGCCAAAGGCTGGTCACGTTTTCCTGTCCGGTGAGTGCATCGACGTAGTGGGTTTCACCAAGACGGTCGTGCAGCGTCATGTTGAACATCGTGTTCGCCGCCAGGAGGGTGTCAGCGTAAGCCTTGCCTTCTGGACGCACCTGCGGAACGTCATGATGGTCATCATTGCCACCATTGTCCGGTGTGTTACCGCCATTATCTGGTGTGTCACCGCCATCATCTGGCACCGGAGGTACTGGCGTCGCACTATTATTGGTCAGGTACCAGTTGCTGCCTTTTTTCTCCAGGTCGTAGTCGTAAGCGCCCGCCACGATACGCCCTTTTTTGGTGAACTTACCGTCAGAGCTTCCACCGACGGAGACCACTTCGATACCGTCCAGGGTCTTCGCACCACTACCGCCGGCGTTAGTGACTGCAACCTGAGTCGTACCGCTGGTATCACCATCCACCATCAGTTTGTCGGTGACCGAGTCATCACCACCAAGCACAGTGTTGAGGTTCAACGTGCCGTTGTGACCTGCATAGTTGCCCACAACGTGCAGGGTATTGCCGGCATTGCTGGCACCTGGCGAACTGATGTTAATCACACCACTGTTGCTCAGGTTGTTGCCGACGACGAAGGTCTGACCTTCAGTTGCGTTGGCACGCAGGGCTTTCAGCTGTGGTGACAAGCCACCGAGTGTCAGGGTACCGTTGTTGTTAACATCGCCCGCAGTACCACCGTAGCCGCCGAAGACGCTACCTGCCGCCACGTTCACGCTGGAGGAAGCCAGAATCACGTCGTTACCATTGCTGCCCAGTTGCAGGCCGCCGGCGTTGACGTTGGTGGTGCCGGAATACTGTGCCGCGTCAGCCGTCAGGGTCACCAGACCGCTGCCGTTTTTATCCACATTACCGCTGCCGGTGATGCTGGTAGCCAGCTCACCCTGTACGCCTTCGTTCAGCGCCAGCAGGCCATCATCGGTAATGGCAGACGTGCCCAGACCAGTGATGTCATTCAGGTTCACCGTGGCACCGCTGGCGATGTTGGTTACCGCGCTCATACCGCTATTCGCGCCATTTACGGTCAGGTTACCGCCATTGACTGCCAGCGCCCCGGCACCGGTCAGTGAGCCATTAACCGTACCGCCGTTGGTCAGCGCCAGTGAGCCGCCGTTGAAATCAGTGGTAGCCCCGATATCGGTGTTCAACATACCGACGGTCTGGCTGTATCCGTTCAGGTCGACAGTGGTACCGGTGGCTTGATGGAGTTCACTGGTATTCCCAAGCACATTGTTGTTGTTCGCCAGCAACTTACCAGTACGAACATCGGTTTTGCCGGTGTAATTGTTGCTAAGATTCGACAGCGACACGGTATTACCTGTTCCGGTATCAATAGCCAGATCACCAGCGCCAGTCACCTGCGCACTGAGGTCAGCAGTGGCACCAGTGGCACCCTCTGCGTTGAGGGCCAGCGCATCATCCTCGCCAGTCAGCAGTTCCACTTTGGTCAGGCCGTAGTTGACATACAGACCATCATTGCTCTCACCAGAGGTCAGGCGATAATCGTAGGTACCGTTCGCCACAGTTTTGCCGTTCTGCTCAATGGTGGTAGATACCGAATCAGAGATTGCTTTACCGTTACGGTCCAGCAGCTGCAGATTCCCGCCGTAGTTTGAGACCGTTCCGGTAGAGTCGGCGAGTTTCATGGAAATGTCGCCATCATCCTGCGCCAGAATATTCACGGTATTATCCGGCATTACTGGACCGTTGAAGACCGGGTTGTCACTGGTCAGCTGTATGGACCCCGAGCCGCTGATGTCCAGGTTACCCGTGGTTGTAACGTAGGCCTCAGACACGGATTTTCCGAGTGTATCGGTGTCAAACACGGCGGTACCGCCATTAAACGCCAGACTGCCAATCTGCTGGGTTCCTTTAGCGATATCGGTGACGCTTCCTTCACCCAGTTTTAGCGTAGCGTCTGCCAGCGCCTGATTGTTGACGGTAGTGTCGTCGTCCAGCACAAAGTGGCTGTGAGTCAACTCAACGGTACCGGCAAAACCATCGGCTTTGTTGTTGTCGCTGAACGAGAAAGTATTCTCCGCACTGCTGAGATCTATTTTCACCAGGCCATTGCCCTTCAGGTGGCTGGCGAAATCCATATCAGCACTGTCGTTTATCGCAAGCATACTGCTGCTATCGATGTTCCAGTCTGCATCCGTTGCCGTCAGATCCAACTGGGTTTTGTCGAGTGTAAAGCTGGAGTTGTTGGTCAGTTTGACGCCGCTCATATTCTGGATTTTGCTCGCGTCAGAGAGGGTGTAGACCGAGTTATCAAGATTGAGAGAGTTGTGACCTCCCCCGCCATCCAGGGTGTTGAACAGCGCTTCGTTTTCGCTAGCGGTGATATCCGTCAGATTAAAGGTGTCATCGCCGGTGCCAGTGGTGAACACACTGTCCGCCTGGCTGCCGTGTGCCAGAGTCACGGAGTTGTTTCCGTTGAGCAACTTCACCGCCCCCGCTAATACGCCACCTGCAGCGTTAGTGAAGGCAACCGCCTGCTGATACACCGCCATCACCACAGCATTGGCCGAATCAGAAGCAATCGTACCGCTGTTGGTAAATTTGCCGGTGTAGCCGTTGTTAATGTCAACCATCTTGACCGAAGAGGCTGAATGAATATGACCGGACTGCTCGACCGATGCCGTCTGCCCGCCAATGACCAGGGCAGAGCCTCCTGCGCTATCACGCACATTGATACTGACGCCAAATTTGATATCCCCTGAGGTATTGGTGGTCATCCCTTTGCCATCGGCACTGTTGACATTAATGACCAGGTCCTGTGAGCCAGACATATCGTAGGCTTTGTTGGTCATCGAACCGTCAGCGTTCTGGAAGAGCAGGCCGGTACCAGAACCGTTGACATTAAGGGTACCGCTGTTGGTTTGCGCCAGCGTAGCCGACGTCCTTACTCCCGCACCGTTGCCCACATTGAGGGTGGTATTGGTGAGCTGGATCCCGGCGATTTCGGCTTTGTTCTCAATGCCATTACCTGTCCCCATAGCATCCATGGTGATAATGGTATCCTTCACGGTCAGCCCCGCTGCTCCTGTATCCAGTAAGATCCCGTTAGCAGTGCCTGCCGCTTTGGTCGCCCCCGCCCCACTCAGCGCCAGAGAAGCGCCGTTAGATAAACGATAAGCCGCAATTCCGTCAGTGGCTGCTACCAGGCCCGTATTATTAACGGCGGAGTTAGCGCCGATGATATCTACTGCAATACCGTTTACATCCAGGGAACCATCATTGTTCAGCGTACCGCCGCTTGCGACTTTGTACCCCATCGCGCCGGGAGCCACGCTACCCATACTGGTCAGGACAGCTGAACTGTCGAGGACAGAGTCTCCAGCCGCGCTGTCATCACCGTAAATCGTGGTCGATGCTCCCTGCACGCTTCCCGCCACGGACCCCGTCCCGGTGAGGTTAATTAAGGTGCTTGCATCAATAGTGGCATGACCACCGCCTTCAACTTTTACAGCCGTAGCGCCAGTACCGCTGGCGGTGAGGGTCATGCCGCTGGTGTTGATATCGCTGCCATTACCGGTGGAAAGCAGTAGAGTGCTGTTCTGGCCGCTTCCCGTTAAATCAGCACCGTTGGAAGAGTATTTCGCCCCGCCATCAATGCGGTAGAGGGTGGAGTTTGTGGTTGAGACATCCTGAATCGAATTTTGGGATGAGACAGAAGAACCGACGCCGTAAATCAGATAGCCCAGTTGGTTCTGACCGCTGATAAAGTTGATGTTGCCCCCATCAATAGCCACCTTTCCACCATCTTTAGCGTAAACAGCTATAGCCCCATCGCCACTGAGGTCAACTTCCCCCCCGCTGGTGATGCTTGCCACGGCATCCTCTCCCTGAACACGAATACCGTAGTTCGCCGTTTTGGTTAGGCTATCCACTCCCTGAGTCACGACAATTTTACCGGAGTGGGTCGCCTGGCTTCCTGCCTGAACGTTGAGCCCAATGGTATTGATACCATTAAGATTAAGGGTGCCGCTGTTGATGACCTGATTGGCGCCATTGCTCACATCAAGCGCTATGGATTGCGCCGGGATTTTCCCTCCGGACAAGCCGTTGTTCTCCAGGGTGATCGTTCCCTGTTGGTCAACCTGCGCATCGCTCCCTTGAACCTGAATGGCAATAGCGCCCTGAGTTTTACTCCCGAGAGTAATATTCCCTTGCGCTGCATTGATGAATTTTCCAGTCTCCCCCACGTAAACTGCGGTGGCGCCCGGAACGACGACATCCACGTCGGTAGTATCATCAGTCAGAGAAGTCTGGCCGCTGCGACCAATGGCAATCAGGCCCTTATTGGTCATCGTACTGGACCCCATGATCTGCGCGCCAACCTCGTAGATGCCACTGACGCCTGCAGTTTGAGCCGTGGTGGCAAGGTTGATATTGCCATTGTTCTCGACGTTGCTACTGCCATAAAGCCTGACGCCAACGTTGCCCGTATGCGATGCCAGTGTCGCAACATTTATGACACCATCATTAATGAACGTGGAATCCGTCGCATAAACACCGGTAGCCAGCCCCGTATTCATCGTTGCATCAGCATCGGCGTTTACGTTAATCACACCTGCACTGACGTTGTGCACGGTCGAGCCCGTCGTGGCATTCACCACATAAGACCCAAACTGGCTATTTTTCAGCGAGGCAAGTGAACCACTGTTGTTTAATACTGCGCCCTGTTCCAGGCTCACCAGCGAAGCATCCGTGGCGACGAGCTGGATAATTGAATCAGGGTTAAGGTTAATCTGCGCATCTGCGCCTTTTGCTTTCAGATAGGCAATATGTGTTGGGCCGACATTCGCATTAACCGGATCCCCTGCGGTAGTCGAATCAGCGTATTTGAAATAAATCGTTGGCGTATGGCCTTTGACTAACTCAGTAACATACTCTGCCGAGCTTAATTCGCCCTTCTCTACAGCAGTAATCAGGGCTGTATTATAGTTCTGAAAATCGGCCAAACTGTAAATGGAAAAATGGCCAATTTTACTGTCCACCTCACCCGCATAGGTGGCTATCGAAGTTATGGCCCCTGATGTTGAAGAGTTAACGTTTCTATAATTACCTAACGCAACCTGTGTTTTAGAGTCGTAATTAAGAGTCCCCCCCTGGTCAACGGAAAATACCGATGCCGTGACGCCATCAGGGGAACTCCCTTTAAGAATGACGTTAACTTTATTAGCCGCATTGGCCGCCCAGTTGGAGTCCGTTTCGCCCACATTGACGGTTAAATTCGCCCCCGTTGCAACGGAATAGATACTTTTGTCCAGATATTGCCCCGTTGGGCCGACATCGTGAGAAAATGCGTAAGTGACCCCATCCAACGTTTTAGCGCTCATCGTATTGTTATCATAAGCATTTAACGTTTGTTTGGTGTGAGTGACAGGGTCTGTGTAGGTGATAATTTGAGTTCGGCTACCCATGGACAGATTCTCACTGTCTACATACTCGCTTCCTGAAGTCAGCAATCCTGCGTCTCTCGCCTGTGCGAGAGTCATCGAGGTGTAGCCTGTGTCGCCTCGTGCAAGCGCCTTAAAGCCACTGCCAGATCCCTGAATGAGGTTATCGTTCCCGGTGAAGACCCAGGTCTGCGTGGCGGGGTCTGTTGTCGAGAGATCAATGTCGGCAGCGCTCCCCGAAAATGAAGTAACCGCACCGCCTAACAAGCATGCGGCTTGCCACATTTTGGCAGACCGCGAGGTTTTGAGCTTCTTTTTCCCTGCTGCTAATTCACTGGTGACAACCCAGTTTTGGGTCGCCTCGCACCAGATCACTTTGTAAGTTCTGTTCAATTTGCCTCCCCTGGCATTTGGCCTGCCGCACCACAACCTGGAAAGAAATTTCAATGTGATGCGAATTCATACAAACATGTTTATTAAAAAACATTGTAAAGGAAGAAAAACTGTATATGGCTTGTAAAATCGACATTGTGAATTTTAAAAATCTAAAATTTGGATTTTAATTACTAAAATCATCAAGAAAGCAGATTGCAACAGGAAAAATTTCTCCGCAGGACCAGATTTTATTCTTTCAAGGTCAGTCGAGGAGTAATAGATGAGAACTTTCTCGGTATTTTTCGCCCGCGACAACAATACCGAAATGCAACTGTACTGACGCTAGCTGTTGATAGCCTTTCAGCATGAAGCAATGTGCACCCTATTTTTTATGAAATAGCTGTTATTTATAGTCGATCTGAAAGACTACTTTGGCACTTGCCTTTCCTGGAGTGACTTTTTCAGCATTCTGATAATAACGAGCTGAGAGCGGAATTTTTACCGTAGAGCGACCATCCGCAGGTAGGTTGACATCCCAGGAACTCCCATTGGTCCACAGTTTTTCAGGCACTGCCGTGTTAGCATCGACATCAGTCGAATATCCCAATTGAATGCCCACGCCAGTTGCCGAGTTATCGCTCGCATCCAACCCAATAATGTTGTTGGTGACGGGATTGACGGGTGACAATGATACCGACAGAAAATTCGCCTTAAGCGTGGTGCCGCGGGCAGCCTCAGCGTTGAGCACGGTCTGAATAGTGGCTCCATCGGCATGGTAACCGGAGAAGGTCGGGCAATTAGTCATCACAATAGAGGCGTCAATCCACGGCGTCGATGAACCTTGGCCCGTGAAGTATTTCGCTATCTCATATTGACCCAGCTTAACGTTAACATCAGGCGTAGTGCACGTCTGAGTAATATAAGAGAGCGTGCCTGTGAAACTGTACTCCAGTAGGGTCAGTGGCAGCCCCGAATAGCCTGAAGCAGCAGGTATGCTCCAGACGATATGAGGAAAGGAAGTCGCATTGACCACACTTCCTGAGGCTATCGCCCCTGTTTTAATCAGTGACACATTTATCGCCTGTTTTTGTCCTACATCGCCAGCGCTGTCCCTCTGAAATTTGACATAATCAGCGGGGGAAGATTTTGAAAATAAGACATTCCCTCCTGCTGGTGACGCTGCCCATACCGCCACACCTATACCCGGCACATTGGTTGGGTAGACCGGCCCAGACCCATAGACAGTACTCATTGTCACGGGCGTCCCAGCCATTTCTTGCGAGACAGACAAGATGCTGCTGAGAGTGTAGGCAGCGTCGCAGCTAACCCCTACGTTAGTGCTAAGGGTCATTTTTGCCCGATAAAGAGTGCTCCCCACCGGCAGATCATTGCCGGTATAAACGGCAGGCACATTCATGCTGGGCACTAGCGTTTGTGCTGGATATATCGCGGAATTTTTGCAGGTTGTGTCCGCCATCGCTGACATTGCATTCCCGGACAAAATAACCATTAACCCTAGCCGGATAATCGCTGCAATCCTGACCCGTTTTTTGTTACCGCCCATGACATAAGACGTAGCTTCATTCATAACAAGAACTCCAGACATTCACTCAATGCAGGTGGATAATTCCACCATTAATTTTTAATCAGTTTTAGCTGACCGTCTAAAAAGAAAGTAACAATAATAAATGATGGGCAACTCACTGCTCCCAGGTCATATAAAAATCATTCTTTTTTCTTTGAGCATGTTAACAAGCCCCCGCCTCCTTAATTGTGGCTCCCTCGGGATAAAGATATTTTTTGAAAAGACAGTTTTTAAGGGGATCATAATCCGCCTGTGGACCGCTCCTTATCTGCACTATGCTATCCACCAGATTGTTGGCTAAAGCAAGGAACTCCGTAAATAAGGCCACAGAAAATAGCAGGCATACTGTAGACGCTTTCATCTTAATGACCCGTTAAATCAAATCATCAAATAGCTTGATTAGACGCTCAGTGTTAGGATTTCTGCCTGTCTCCCGATGGTAGTGAATATGACAACGAAACTGCAAGGGAATATCCCAGGGCATCGGAAATGTATTCACAGGGAATATATTCTCTAGTGAAGGAGCAAAGATCTCAGGCAAAAGCATAATGTTGTCGCTATAAGCGCACAAATGCGACATGGCTAATAAACTGGTACTTTCACAGGCAATCACCCTGCTCTCGAACACCTCGCGATTCTTGTCGAGATTGGCAATGGTCTCTGAAAGATCGTCGTTGCCCCGCAGCCAGGTAATATGCCGATTGTCATACCAGTCACTTTTCGTGAAACTCTCGCCGACTGACCGGTGATGTTTACTCACCATCACGCACATACCTGACATCAGGTAAGGAAAGCTGACGATAGCGTTATCTGTAGGCAGCCGGCTTCCAATATCGATGTCCACCGAGCGGTGCCGAATATTTCTGAGTCTTTCTTCCGGCGTATCCGGCATTCCCTGAAACCGCAGAAAAATATCATCCAGTGCAAGTGACTGAATACGCATGCCAATCAACAATTCTACCGGGGAATAAGTCGTGACAATGTACTCCCGGCGACTGTCACTCAACATCCGGATCTCTCTGTACTTCTTCTGCAATTCGAGAGCATAGCGATCGGGTACCAGCCCCCATCGGGTCCGGATAAACAAAGTCTGCTGCGTCTCTTCTCTCAGCTTTTTAAGGATGTAGCTGATACTGGAGGGCGAAATATTGAGCTTAAGTCCCGCTGCCACCGCAGATTTATGCTCTATCACCGCGTCCACCACTTTTAAAGCAACCAGGCTGATATTATTCATAGCGCCACCCTTCTCGCTATTCTCTGAGGGCGTCATGGAACGGCCTCGTAGCAAGGTTTATTGCGGGCCATACTGGCGACGATTTCATGGATAGCATCAAGCATCCCAACTTCCTTTTCCGGTTTTGTGGCGTAGTGCAAATAACAGTCGTAGCGGATATCTAACTCATCAGGCGTCGGCAGGCATTTAACCGAAAAGTTTTTCTCTATCATCGAGGAGAAAAATTCTGGGATGAGCATGACATACTGGCTACAGGCACAGAGCGAGACCATATTAATCATGCTGCCAGAGACGACTGCAATATCACGGGAATGCATAAAAGAAGACATCGTCATGGCTCCCTCTACGCTCGCAGCATAGTAGTCCGGCAACGCCGACCAAATAGCATGTCGCGCGGAACATAACAGTTCCATATTTAAAGGTTCTTGCTGCTGATTGTGTTGCCCCCTTAGCACTGAAACGTTTGAAGTGAACAGTTTTATGGCGGTGACAGAAGGATCCACCGGAAGTTTATTGCCAATATCGATATCCACCGTTTTATTTCTGAGCCGGGTCAGGCGCTCCTCTGGTGCAGATATATAAGAGTGAAAGATATAGCGAAGAGAAGTATCTTTTTTTTGAGCGTCACATGCCGAGATCGCCAACATCATCTCCAGCAATGAATAGGTGTTAATATGCAGAGCGCTACGAATCACATCTTCCGTGGGTAACTCAAGAGACAAGCCATCACGCTCTTCAAACTGGCGGTAACGCTCACTCAGCTCAAGGGCAGTAGCATCTGGCTTCATCCCTTCGCGCGTTCTGATAAACAAATGTGCACCGGTTAACTCCCGTGCTTTGCTGAGCTGGTAGCTAATATTTCCTGCACTTTGCTTAAGCGTTCTCGCTGCCTCGGTAACCGTACCCGTTGTTACGATGGTATGGATAACCTTTAATAATTTCAGATCGATTTCTTTTATCATAGCGCATCTCATTATACTCAGAAGAAATAAATAAAACTCTAAGATCTCGTGATTTACAAAATGTATTAATAATAATTAATCAAAAATGTTATTTGACCGTTTGCCAGGCCAGGCTTTAGGTCCCTAACTGAAGACGCTGTCTGAATATAGCGTGAGACTAAGGGAATAACGATATTTTGGCTTCCATCTGATGGCAAATCCAGAGAGAAGCCTGTACCAAATTCCACGGCCACTGGAGAGTCTTTATCTCCACTGGCAACTTGAATACTGATCCCCTTGGCGGCATTCTCTACAGATTGATCGATATTCATTATACCCTGAGCATTGTCGATCACACTTTGAACGGGACGCAATGTATACCAGACCTGATTGGCTGAGGAATGTGAGTCTGGTGAATAGGTTCCGTCTTCCGACCATGCCCCGCCAAAGCGGTTCTCGCCATAAAATACTGGGCAGTTTTTCAACTGAATACTGGCATTAACCCAGGGCGTGGCGGAGCCCTTACCTGAAAACTCTGCTGTATCATGGGTACCTAAATTAACGAAGACATCCGGGGTCTGGCAGGTGTTCGACACGACGGTCACAGCCCCACTGAAACAGGCGTTCACTACAGGAACTTCGTTTCCAGCCATTCCCATCGCTATTTTCGGACAGGGTAACGTAGCGCCATTTAAGACGCCAGGTGTCACCGGGCCTGTTTTTATGACGGTAATAACAAACCCGAAATGCCCGTTTGGCACATCACATGAAGTGTTCTCCACTGCGGGGGCACAGGCCTGTACCTCATTCGGAAAGGGTGTCCCGTTAACATAGGAATACCCACTATAGGTCACCACAGCACCCAGCCCCGGCATCCCAGTTTCATAGACTTTACCGGCATAAGGCTCCCCATTCCATGATGATAATTTTTCTGGGGTCGAAGCGTACGATTTATAAATATTAAATACCCCCTTGCTGTCGCAAGTTATTCGAATATTCTTCCCACTCGCGAAGGCGGGTTTATATTCCTGCCGATACACTACAGAACCTACAGGATAATCGGGCCCTACCGTTACCCTGGACACTTGCAACGGCACGGTTATATTAACTTGCTGTTGCACCGGTGAGTCAGGATCGAAGTAACATGAAGCGAAAGCATGGGGAGATAGCGTGACCAACACAATAAACATTGTGCATGACAGTGTATTTCTCTTGTGTATGTCGCCCATCAAACTAAACGTCACGCTTACCTTTTCCAGAAAAGGCATAATCATAAATTTAATTTTCACCCATCGCATTATCATCTACTCAATTATATTGGTTGAATTAGTTACAGGCCCTTGCACGCATTGACATTACCGCACATTACTTATAATCAATATTGAAGATCACTTTAGCATTGGCTTCCCCAGGCGTAACCTGATCTGCAGTTTGATAATAGCCGAGTGCCAGTGGAATTTTAAATTAGCTTCTTCCATTCGTTGGGGTTTAAATACCCCCAGCCGACCCTACTAATCATTTTTCAAGAGGTTGCGTTGGGCTGGTACTAATATCGGTAGCGTAGCCTAACTGAACATCAATGCCCGTTGCGGCGTTAGTATCAGAATCAATAACAATGATATCGGCCCTCACCTGCCTGCAAGAATATCAATGCAATGTTGCCTCTGGTTTTCACACTTTCCGCCGCTTTATTCATCGCCATCTTCCTCTTCTTGCCAGCCAGCAAAGCAAGCTGATTCGTCAAAGCTCACCAGGTTATTCACACACGGAGTTGAAGGTCTGTATCCTGCTGCCTTTCTGCTCATAAGCCACAGGCATCAGATGATAGTGGATGTGGCACGACTCTTCTGGGCGCTTTCCCCAACGCACAGTTAGAACGCCCATCGTGTTTTGTACTCTGGCATAGACCTGCCCCCCCTGGCCTGCGCTTCCCACACTCTGACCCTGTTCATCCAGCACTTCAGCACCAAACGGCACAGGCTCACTTTTAAGCGTGGCATTGACCAGCACCGGCGTTCCCGTCTTAGTGCCGTATTTCACTTTCACTACCGCACCAAAATACGGAGCCACTTTCTTCTCTGTACTGACCATTTCTACGTCATCGCTGGCCCCCTTCGGATCCAGAGTGATGTCGTTCAACTGATAGGGATCGAGATAAGGGACCAGCGCATAGCCAAATCGATCGATGTGAACGCCTGGGTAACCTGAAACAGAAGCGCCTGTCGCTCCTTTGGCTTCAATCAGGGCGAAGGTATCTGAGTTATAGGGGGTCAGCGTTACGCCGCCGCTGTGTACAACCAGGGTACCGTTAGCGCCAAGGGACTCGCTATGATAATTACGCCCGCCGCTCCAACCGGCGCTCAGATTGGTATAAGGCGCGCGGTATTGTCCACTCACCGCTCCCGAGGTCCCTACGCCCTGATTGCTGTTCATCGCTGTCGCGCTATAGCTAAACTGCTGCTCATAGCCTCCTGTGCCTGAGACCGTAGCCTGTTCAGCAGTATGTCCGCTCGAATCATGTGCCAGCTGCATAGAAAGCTGCGGACGATAAGTGCTGTCAGAACGCCCAAGTGGGACGCTCAGGGTCAGCAGATAGGTGTCCTCTGTGCCGTTCAGGTTGTAGCTCCTGCCAGCAGAAATCCCGTAGCTGACCGATCCATAACTGTTGTTGTAACCGAATTGATATTGTTTGTCGGAGCCGGATTTATTCCAGTAATCCTGCACCGAGCCGCTGACGTAAACCTGGCCCCATGCCCCTGGTAACCCCTGGCTAGCCGTCAGACTGAATCGCTCGCGGGAGCGCCAGATGCTGTCCGCATTGCCCCCGTGGTGCAGAGCATTCAACGTCTGCTGGGCGGTCAGAAAATCCATGTAGCCGTTGGAAGAGAAACGGTATGCGGCCACAGACAGGCTGCTGCTGTCCACTGTCTCACTGTAGCTCAGGCGATAGCTCTGCCCCGGGCTCGTCACTTCTGGCGTATGCGGCAGGTGCATTCGTGCCTGAGTAATATCAAAGGAGAAGGCGCCAATACTCGTCCCTACAGCCGCACCGCCAAGAATAGCGTAATAATTCTGGCTGGCCTGCAGGCCACCATAGCCGGTCAACCAGTTGGTGATCCCATGACGAACCGTACCCTGGTAGAGCGCAACATCATCAGCGAGATAATCATTGCGAAGTTTACCGCCCACAATTTCATAGCGTGTGGCCCCCGGACGCAACTGCTCCACGACCGAAGCATAAGGCACAGCGAACGACTGACGAGTGCCATCCGCTTCCTCGACGGTCACCATCAGGTCGCCGCCGTAACCTGTCGGATAAAGATCGTCAATCAGGAAAGCCCCCGGAGGGACGCTCGTCTGGTAGATAACCGTCCCACCCTGACGAACCGTGACCTTCGCATTCGTTCGCGCAATCCCACGGATTTCCGGCGCATAGCCACGCTGGGATTCTGGCAACATGCGTTCGTCGGTGGCGAGCTCAACGCCCGTAAATGGGAGTGTGTCAAACACATCACCACGGGTATTGGCCTGGCCAACCAACGCACGAGCCCTCATCGACGTGATATCACGCTGCAAATAGGTGTTAATGGATTCGTATTTTTTTTGTCCGCGATTGTCCCAGTTATAACTTCCGTTGTGGCGAAAATACCAGGCTCCCAGATTCACACCAGCATTGATGCCGGCATACAAAGATTGGCTGTCATATCCCTGAGACGTATTCTGATAGCCGTTCAGGTTATACCCCAGAATGGCGACCGGAATGCCGCTGTCCCAGAGTTCCGGGCTCACCGAACCATGCGCATTGTCCGACACATACAGTTGCGGCAGCTGAATATTGAGACGCAACTCATTACTGTCGTACTGCGTCACCGCTTCCGGAAGCATCTGCGTCAGGTCGCCACACTGACCAGCCTGCTCAAAGAAGTGTGCTGGCAAATGGTCGTAACGGAAAGGGATCTGGCGCAACAGCGTTTCACTCATACAAGGATAGAGAGTCTTATCTTTACGCTCACGCAGGTCCACATCCAAATTTCCGATGGCATTACCATTGACATAAACCGTGGTGTTATAGACGCCAGGAGCGATACTGGCGCCGTTTGCATAGCGGCTGAGGTCAACGGCCATCGGATTTTCAAGTTGTAAAAAGGAAGAACTGAATTCCACATTTTTCGCCAGTGCAGCAGGATGATGCTCCGCAGACTGCGCCTGAGCACCCAGACAAAATAATGCAATCGCCAAAGGGGATAATTTCATTGAAAATAACGGGTAAGCGTTATCATTCACTTTACTTTTATTCATGGCGTTTTATTATCCTCATCCGGAGTTTAATAATCGTCTCGAGCGATTACTGTACGGTGATATCCAATGGAATAACGGCACCGTAATCATTGACATATTCTGCTTTTACTTTGCTGCCTGCTGACACTGTCAGGGCATAATTATCTTCAGCAAACGGTGCAAGCATTTTTCCGTCGGCTTTCTTGCCGTTGACATACACATCCACCAGTGAGATGTGATAAGGCGAATCGTTTTTCACATGCAGACTGGAGCCCACGCGGGACCACTGCAGGTCCGTTGCCGCTGCTTTGGGACTACCCTTCAACCCCGCTGGTCGATAAAAGAACTTAATGCGGCTACGGAAGGCCACCTGAAGGTAGTTGTTCGTATCTTTAAGTTCGTCTTTGGGCTTTGCAGGGATTTCCAGTACATTTAACCAGAAAACTGATTCTTTATTTTCGGGTAAATTATTAGGCAGAGCCCGAATACGTAGGGTTTGTCCCCTGTCTGGTTCAACACGGTTAATAGGTGGTGTTAAAACAAAGGGAAGTTTAATCTGATCAGGTTTGGCTTTGGTATCACCATTATCTAACCAACTCTGAATTAACACCGGCGACCTACCCTTATTGCTTATTTTTACACTGACTTCCTTGTCTCCAGCCGGATAAACCACACGTGTACCAGTAATTACAATGCTGGCATTCGCAGTGGTGCAAATTAATAATGATGCGCATACAGAAAGCAATGTGCGATACACTGATGTTCCTCCAATAAAACAGGAGGAGCCAGACTCCTCCTGAGCGGATTATTTGTACTGAATGGAGTACACAACATCACTTACAACGGTACCGGCAGTGGTTGCACCGTCGGCGAAATACTCGACGGCATACGGCAGTTCAGCAGAGCCGGAAGATGTGTCGTAATAAGTTGCGTTTGCGGTCTGGTTGGAATTACCCGCCTGGATGACCTGCTCGTTGCTGCCTTCTTCGCTCAGCTGCAAGCTAACGTTGGTGGCATCACCCGTCATGTTTTTCAGGTGTCCGGTCGACAAATCAACGGATGAGCCTGATTCAAAAAATGCGGAAGCCGTTTGCAGCGTACCAGCACAGTTGCTCAGGCCGATAACGAAACCGGTACGGCCAGCTGTCTGTCCCTGTGCGGTCAGCTGGTTGGTGCCGACAGTAGGCAAAACCACAGTCGCGTCTGGGCCCTGGCCATCAACATCTGCATCACAAGTTGTCGCTGTCAGCTCTCCATTAAAATTGATAGTACCAGTAGAAGCAGCCTGTGCGCTCATCGTAGCGGCCGAAATAACAGCCAGAAGTGCAGAAGAAGTAATAATTTTTTTCATCTGTAAGTCCCGTTTACAAGTTAATTGAGGATGACGACCACCGCTATTCTCGAGAGAGAATAGCGTGATATCTCTATCATCAGTCATGCACATTAGTGCAAATGAAGCCTGAATGAATAGTCAAATTCAAATGACCTAAATTTGTCTATCCATGAAGTAAGACCTTACACAAAAATAACGCCCCAATCAAAAGTCTCGTTTAAATACAAAAAAACACTTTTGGAATACTTAGAAAACAACCATTTCAATATACAATATCAAAAACAATCAAAAAAAAGAAACAAAAAACCAAAAAACCAAACAAAAAAGGAACAAAACACCAATAAATGATAATGATTACGGTTTAAAAAAATAACATCCCCGCGTATAACACGATAGGCGCGACAAATAAAAGCTCTGACAAAACAATAAGTTAATTAACTTTTCTAATTACATTCAAAATTAGAGCCTAACTAAAATCAACAAATTAATAAAATGTATGCCACCCAAAAAAAATCATATTTTTCATAGTGATATCAACACCACAGCTAAACACGTAATTCGCCACATTACGCTCACATATCGAATCAAACTCATCAATTAAACGTCATTAACCACAAACTTACTGATATTTGTATTTAAAAAATCGGAAATCACAACGACGGCATGTTTTTGAGATAACCATTAGAATTTTAGCTGGAGAGAGAAAAGGACAGATGAGGCCATTTTATTCATGCCGAAATCCTGGCTCAGTAATGCTGCGAACCAAAGCCAATTTTTCATTGATAATTTTCCTGACATAGGGTGAGAGTAACTTTGTTGAATAAATCAGATTGACCCTGACCCCGAATATGCTCCAGTCATAATCAGGAATAGCCGGCCTCATGTTGGCTGCATATTCTGGCAACCGGCAGATTTCTCGGCGAATTCAGATGGCGTCATCCAGCCCAGAGCAGAATGGGGACGCTTCTGGTTATAGTGTATGCGCCAGGCCTCGATTTTGCACCGCGCATCCTCCAGGGACATGAACCAGTTCTCGTTCAGACATTCCTGTCGAAGCCTGCCATTGAACGACTCCACTGTGGCATTGTCCGTCGGTGTTCCCGGTCGTGAGAAGTCTATACGGATCCCTCGTTCATACACCCACTTATCCAGCATTTTCCCTGCAAATTCAGCGCCGTTATCGGTTTTCAGCAACTGGGGTAAGGGGCGTCTGAGTGCAATGGTGTTCAGCATCTCTGCGACCTCTGTTGATCGCAGATTCTGGCCCACGCAAATTCCCAGACATTCGCGCGTGTAGAGGTCAATGACTGTCAGCAGGCGCAACCGACGCCCGTCAAATAAGGCATCAGAGACAAAGTCCATACCCCGGACATGATTCGGATACAGCCCCTGAGACTGGGGCTGTCGCCGCTGTGCCGATTTATTCCGGCGTGGACGTTTAAGGCGCAGGGACAGGCCCTGTTCGCTGTAGAGCCGGTAAATGCGTTTATGATTATCCCGCCAGCCCTCCCGCCTGAGCATGACGTGAACTCTGCGGTAACCATAGTGGACCCGGGTTTCGGTGATTTCACGGATGCGCAATCGCAGTGCGCTGTCGTCGGCGGCCACAGAACGATAGCGAAACGAACTGCGACTGACCCGCAGAGCAAAACAAACCTGCCTCTCGCTGGCCCCGTAGCGGGCCTGCAGGTCCCGGACCCATTCACGCAGGCGTGCCAGCGTCAGTTCTTTTTTGCCAGCACATCCTGCAGCATGGCTTTGTCGAGGCTCAGATCGGCAACCAGCTTCTTCAGCCTGAGGTTCTCTTCCTCAAGCTGGCGCATGTGCTTCAGCTCAGAGGGCGAAATCCCGCCGTATTTCTTGCGCCACGTATAAAACGTGGCATCAGAAATCCCCAGCTTACGGCAGACCTCAGGTACCGGCGTACCCAGTTCGGCCTGCTTCAGGGCAAAAACAATCTGCTCTTCGGTGAATCGTGATTTTTTCATCGGCACCACCTCCGTTCAGGGAGTGTAGATCATGCCGGAATTCTGTTTCTGGCTGGCTCAGGATTTCGGGTCAGGGTCATGAGAGGCTATGGTTTGATCCGTCTAGGCATAGGGATTTCTTCAACTGTTCTGCTCAATTAGAGCAGAACAGAATAAAGAGACTTCTGAAGAAGAGTCCATGATTTTATGGGCTCTTTTTTTATTTTCATCTTTAAATCACCTCCACGAGAGATGATGGCTGCTCGTATCAGGTGGCCAAATTCAGTGTGCCGCTTCAATCTGTATCCATACCCTTCAGCCCACATTCCATGTCCACTAACCCATGTCTTTGGCCGTGAACTGGCAAGGAATGCTGACTCGAACCATCGTCTGCATAATAAATCCTGTGCATGCTCATGGTGTTGCCGGGATCCTTACTTTTTGATCTTGACCATGGCTGTCAATGAATAATACTGTATATAAAAACAGTTACACCTTGGTAGGGAATCTACCATGTAGCAATCGGTCTACACAAATGCGGGATAAGTCAGCAAGTTGAAGTCATTGAGGCACAAAATGGCTTTTCTGTGAGCGGTTGCTCCTGCAGGACGGATACCAGCATGTTACCCACCTGATAACCGTGCTGGGTTTGATAAGCCGCCAGTGGTATCGGTTTTACCTTTTCAAATTTACATCGGTGATAATTATGCAGTTTTTCACGCCCACTGAATTGCGTCAGATTGTGGCTTTACCTCTCTTTGCGGATTTGGTTCCTTGTGGATTTCCGAGCCCTGCGCAGGATTATGTCGAGCAACGCATCGACCTGAATGCACTGATGGTGCAGCATCCTAGCGCGACGTATTTTGTTAAGTCCTCTGGCGACTCAATGCGTGATGCAGGGATCGGAGAGGGCGACCTATTGGTGGTAGACAGTTCCCGCAAACCCAGTCACGGAGATATTGTCATTGCTGCAGTCGATGGGGAGTTCACTGTTAAACGGCTTCAGCTACACCCCATCGTGATGCTCAAACCAGACAACCCTTCCTATCGGCCAATAATGATTGGCTGTGAGGAGAATCTGGAGATCTTCGGGGTGGTGACTTACATCGTGAAGTCTGCGAGCTGAACATGTTTGCACTATGTGATGTGAATTCATTCTACGCATCTTGCGAAACAGTATTTCGCCCGGACCTGAAGGGGCGGCCGATTGCGTGTCTCTCGAACAACGATGGCTGTGTGATTGCACGTTCGGCAGAGGCAAAAAAAATTGGCATTAAGATGGGCGAACCGTATTTTAAGCAGAAAGAATTGTTCCGGCGTCACGGTGTAGTCTGCTTCAGCAGCAACTACGAGCTCTATGCGGACATGTCCGACAGGGTGATGACGACCCTGGAAGAAATGTCACCTCGCTGCGAAATTTATAGCATCGATGAGGCCTTTTGCGATCTGACAGGCGTGCGGAACTGTCGTGACCTGACAGAGTTTGGGCGTGAAATCCGCTCTACTGTCTTACAGCGCACGCATCTTACCGTTGGTGTAGGCATAGCCCAGACAAAGACGCTGGCTAAACTGGCGAATCACGCCGCCAAGAAATGGCAGCGGCAGACGGGGGGCGTAGTGGATCTGTCAAACCTGGAACGTCAGAGGAAATTGATGGCTGCGCTACCTGTTGAAGACGTATGGGGCATTGGGCGCCGCATTTCCAGGAAACTGGAGGCGATGGGGATCAAAACCGTATTACAGTTGGCTGATACCGACATCCGTTTTATCAGAAAGCACTTCAATGTGGTGCTGGAAAGGACTGTTCGTGAGCTTAATGGCGAACCATGTCTGGAGTTAGAGGAGTTTGCTCCGGTGAAACAGGAGATTGTCTGCTCCCGCTCTTTCGGTGGTCGTATTACTGATTACGAAGAAATGCGTCAGGCGATCTGCAGTTATGCCACTAGAGCTGCTGAGAAGTTGAGGGGCGAGCATCAGTATTGCCGTTTTGTGTCATCGTTCGTCAAAACGTCGCCTTTCGCACTGAACGAACCCTATTACGGCAACTGTTCCTCGATAAAGCTTCTGACTCCGACACAGGACAGTCGGGATATTATCGGCGCAGCCACACGCTGCCTTGATGCCATCTGGAAAGAGGGTCACCGATATCAGAAAGCAGGCGTGATGCTGGGGGATTTTTTCAGCCAGGGAGTCGCACAGCTCAATCTGTTCGACGACAGTGCGCCGCGTCAAAACAGCGGCCGGTTGATGGAGGTGCTGGATCACCTCAATGCTAAAGAAGGTCGAGGGACGTTGTATTTTGCCGGACAGGGCATACAGCAGCAGTGGCAAATGAAGCGCGACATGCTTTCACCGCGGTATACGACGCGTTATTCCGATTTGCTGACTGTCAGATGAATGGCTCGTCAATCTTTGAACCCTTAATTTCACATTATCAACTATGCGCGCATGTGTACCAGATAAATACGGTTAGTTTACTAGATGCGTTAAAAAGAAAGCTAAATAGCCAACTGGGGCATGGACATTGGAGTCTGTTGAGGCTTCTAAAATGGGTAAAAGCTATGGACATTGCATCACAATTTAATTGAATGATTTTTATGAAAATATTTAATGTCCATAAATAGCAATCTTTCCTTTAAGTTGATGAAGCGTTTGTCGATTTAACGGGTTTTCGCGAACTGGAAAAAACCGGGCGTGAGATCCGCGAACTGATCTTCAATCGCACGTTGCTGACGGTCGGTGTCGGCATTGCCCCCACCAAAACGCTGGCCAAGCTGGCGAACTATGCGGCCAAGAAATATCCCGGTACCAAAGGCGTGGTTGATCTCTCCTCGCCCGTTCGCCAGCGTAAATTGATGGAACACGTCCCGGTGGATGAAGTCTGGGGTGTCGGGCGGCGGCTGAGCAAAAGATTAACGGCGATGGGCGTGGATAACGCGCTAAAACTGGCGGACTGCGACCTGTGGTTTATTCGCAAAAACTTCAGCGTGGTGCTGGAGCGCACAGTACGCGAACTGCGCGGCGAATCTTGTCTGGAGTTTGAAGAGTATCCTCCGGCAAAACAGGAAATTATCAGCTCTCGCTCGTTTGGCAAACGCACCAGCGATTATCTCGAAGTGCGTGAAGGGATCTGCACCTGGGCGGCGCGTGCTGCCGAAAAAATGCGTCTGGAACATCAGTTCTGCCGCTATGTGTCCGCTTTTATTAAAAGCAGCCCTCACGATGAACACGAACCTTATTACAGCAACAGCAGCGGCATTCGCCTGCTGACGCCCACGCAAGACACCCGGGATATCATTACCGCAGCCACCCATTGTCTCAACGCTATCTGGAAACAAGGGCCGCGTTATCAGAAAGCCGGTGTGATGCTGGGGGATTTTTACAGCCAGGGCGTGGCCCAGCTCAATTTGTTCGACGACTTTGCCCCGCGAGCCAACAGCGAACAATTGATGGACGTTATCGATAAGCAAAACAAAAAAGGCAATAAATTGTGGTTTGTCAGCCAGGGCATTTCCCCGGGCTGGACCATGAAACGCTCGATGCTTTCCCCCGCATGGACCACCCGGCTGAGCGATGTTCCCCGCACGATTGACTAAAGCCGCCACGTGACATCACACGGCGAAACATATACGATTTATATATGTTTCATATACAGAGTATATCGTCATGGGTATTGTCAAAATCTCCGACCTGCTGCACGAGGACATTCGTGATGCCAGCAAAGCGATGTCGCGTTCGGTCAACGCGCAGGCTGAGTACTGGGTCCGCCTCGGCATGATGAGCGAGCTTTATCCGGAGCTGAACTACCACCAAATCAAAATGATGATGCTGAAATCAGGATCTGACCGCTTACTGGAGGTAATCAATGCCATCAATTCAAATTAAAACCGCAGACGAACTCGCTCGCCAGCGTCACGCCGGAGAGCTGCTGGCCTCGGTGTTTGCGATGCTGGATGAGAAAATTCAGCCGGGCATTACCACCATGGAAATCAATAACCTGGCGGAAGATTTTATCGTTAATACGCTGCAATCTCGCCCCGCCAGCAAAGGGCAATATGACTTCCCGTATGTGCTGAATACGTCGGTGAATGAGGTGGTTTGTCACGGCATTCCCAAAGAGACTGAGCATCTGCGTAGCGGCGCGATAGTGAACGTTGACATCACGCTGGAAAAAAACGGTCTGATTGCGGATTCCAGCAAAATGTACCTGATTGGCGACGTCTCGCCATTGGCTCGCCGGTTGGTGAAAAAAACCTATGAAGCGATGTGGAAAGGCATTAAAGCGGTGAAACCCGGCGCAACGCTGGGCGATATCGGCCATGCCATTCAGTCTTATGTCGAGAGCAATGGCTACAGCGTGGTACGGGAATATTGCGGACACGGAATAGGCACCGAGATGCACGAAGAACCGCAGATCCTCCATTACGGCAAACCCGGCGTGGGTGAAGTGCTGCGCGAAGGCATGGTGTTCACGATTGAGCCGATGGTCAATCAGGGCGACAGCAAAATCAAAACCAAAAAAGACGGCTGGACGGTAGTCACTCGCGACAAAAAATTGTCGGCGCAGTGGGAACACACCATTGCCGTCACCGCCGACGGTTTTGAAGTGCTGACGTTACGTGAAGGGGAAACGATCCCCGCTTAACATTGGGTTGCCTGGCGGCGCTACGCTTGCGCAGGCCTACAAAACCGGGTCATGTAGGCCCGGCAAGCTCGCGCCGCCGGGCAAAAAGGCGATGTCACGCATCCATCTCGTCAAAAACCTGCTGCGCCAGATGCAGCGTGGCGTTAGCGGCAGGCAGCCCGCAATACAGCGCCGAATGCATGATCAGCTCTTTGAGTTCATCACGCGTGACGCCATTATTGAACGCTGCACGCAGGTGCATTTTCAGTTCTGCTTCACGGTTCAAAGCTATCAGCATTGAGATGGTTATCAGGCTGCGAGTGTGGTGATCCAGCCCAGGGCGGGTCCAGGTTTCGCCCCACGCGTAGCGGGTAATGAAGTTTTGAAATTCTTCATTGAGCGGCGATAAATTATCTAACGTGCGATCGACGTGCGCATCGCCCAGCACTTTGCGGCGCACCGCCATACCTTGCTGATAACGGTCCTCGTCGTTCATTTACTGCCCCCGAAAATAAGTCAGCACCGCGGCGGTAAACGCGTCTGCGGCTTCTACATTGGAAAGGTGTGAGGCTGACAGCGTCACGCGCTGGCTGCCAGCAATTTGCTGATGCAGAAAATCGGCGTCGGCAACAGTTGTCACCGGATCGTGTTCCCCGGCGATAATCATCACCGGCGCTGTAATCGCGCTCACTTCAGTACGCAGGTCTGCTCCGGCCAACGCTTCACAACCTTCCGCATACCCTTCCGGGTCCATCTGCGCGAGTTGATGCACCAGCGGTTCAACGACTTCCGGGTAATGTTGACGGAAGCTGTGTGTAAACCAGCGATCGGCTGTTCCGGCGGCAACAACACCCATGCCTTCCTGACGCACGGCTCGTGCGCGTGAAAGCCAGCTTGCCTGGTCGCCAATTCGTGCGGCGGTGTTCGCCACCACCAAACCGTAAAATCGCTCCGGGGCAAAACGCGCCAGCCACAGACCAATCAGACCACCGACTGAAATCCCGCAAAAACAGGCTTTGTCGATATTCAGGTGATCGAGCAGCGCAATCACGTCTTCACCCAATTGGGCGAGCGTCACTTTGCCACGTTTACGGGTTTGTCCGTGACCGTGCATGTCGTAACGCAGCACGCGAAAGTGCGGCGTCAGCGCCTTAAGCTGTGGCTCCCACAGTGAGAGCGTGGTGCCCATGGAGTTTGAAAGCACCAGCACCGGCGCATCTTCTGGGCCATCAAGCTGATAGTGAAGCATCAGGATTTTGCTCCTTATAGCGCGTCAGAACCTGACGCACAAAGTGAGTGGCGCTGCCGGTGGCCCGTGAAGGGTCCAGCAACGTCTTGAGTTCGTTTGAGGTGAAATGGGTACTTACGCGTGGTTCGTTTTCCAATAATTCGAGCAGTGGACGCTTCTGATCCAGCGCCTGATGACAGAGCGTTTCGACCAGATGATGCGCGTCCTGTTTGCCGAGCGAGTCGGCCAGCGCCAGAGTGACCGCTTCCGCCATAATAAGGCCGTGAGTGATATCGAGGTCTGCCCGCATTTTCTGGCTGTCCACCTGCATACCACGGATCAGGTATTCGCTTTGGGTCAGCACACCACCTGCTAACGTCAGCAATTCCGGCAACACTTCCCATTCGGCCTGCCAGCCGCCCAGCGCCCTTTCGTGTTGTTGGATCTGGCTGGAATACAGCGTTGCCATCAGTCCAGGCATACGCTGAACGGCGGTCAGGATCGCCGCGCAGCTCACAGGATTGCGTTTGTGCGGCATTGCCGATGAGCCACCGCGCCCTGCCGCAACAGGTTCGCTGACTTCGGCAACTTCCGTTTGCATTAGCAGCGAGAAATCATTGGCGAATTTGCCCAGCGTGGCGCTCACACCCGCATACCAGTGCCCTGCTTCCAGCAACCGGTCGCGCTGACTGTGCCAGGGCGTATCCGCCTGCGTCAGATTCAATTCGTGCGCCAGTTGTTGCGCAACGTCCGGACCCTGTTCATGTAACGAAGCCAGCGTTCCTGCCGCACCGCCAAATTGTAGAACCAGCACTCGCGCACGCAGTTCATGCAGACGCACCTGCCAGCGCAATAAGGCGTCCAGCGTGCCCGCCAGTTTCAGTCCGAAAGTCACTGGCAGCGCGTGTTGCATCCAGGTGCGACCCGGCATCACCGTATCGCCATGTAGCGCTGTCTGTGCTGCCAGCGCAGATAGCAATCGGGTCAAAAGTTCATCGGTTTGATCCAGCGCCTCGCGTAGTTGCAGCACAAAACCAGTGTCGATAACATCCTGGCTGGTGGCTCCCCAGTGAACATATTTTGCTGCCTGAGGGTCTTGTTCTTTGACCTTGGCGGTGAGCTGTTTGACCAGTGGAATAGCCAGATTCCCTGCGTTCGCGGCGCTTTCTGCTAACGCAGGTAGATTGATATTTTGCACTTTGCAGGCTTGCTCAATGGCCGTCACTGAGGCTGCCGGGATAATGTCACACCGGGCCTGAGCACGCGCTAGCGCAGCTTCAAAATCGAGCATTCTCTGCACGGTTTGCTCGTCGCTGAAAATAGCCGTCAGTGCGCTCTCGCGCAGCAACGGCGTTAAGAGATCCATCCAGGCTCCTTAGACTCGTTCAATAATCAACGCGATCCCCTGACCCACGCCGATACACATAGTACAGAGCGCATAGCGTCCGCCCGTGCGTTTGAGTTGATAAGCCGCTGTCATCGCCAACCGGCCACCTGAAGCGCCAAGCGGATGCCCCAGGGCGATCGCCCCGCCATTAGGATTCACATGCGCCGCGTTATCCGGCAACCCCAGTGAACGCGTGACGGCCAGCGCCTGCGCCGCAAAGGCTTCATTCAGTTCAATCACGTCCATCTGATCCAGCGTCAGCCCGGTTTGCGCTAACACTTTGCGCACCGCAGGCGACGGACCAAACCCCATAATGCGAGGCGCAACGCCTGCCGTGGCAACCCCGACAACACGCGCCAGTGGCTGCAAATCATTTGAGATTAACGCCTGCTCGCTGGCTAACAGCAACGCACACGCGCCATCGTTCACGCCGGAGGCATTTCCGGCCGTGACGCTGCCGTCTGCGCGCACAACCCCTTTCAGTTTAGTCAGGGCTTCCAGCGACGTATTGCGAGGATGTTCATCTCGGGTGAAAGCCAGGGCTTCCCCTTTGCGCTGCGGAACACTGACGGCGATAAGTTCATCGTCAAACAGCCCTTTCTCCTGCGCTACAGCGGTACGCTGCTGGCTGCGAAGGGCAAACGCATCCTGGTCGGCACGGGAAATGCCAAATTCCTCGGCCACGTTTTCCGCCGTTTCAGGCATTGAATCAACACCATACAGCGCTTTCATCAGTGGGTTGATAAAACGCCAGCCGATGGTGGTGTCTTCCATTTTCATGCTGCGGCTAAATGCGCTTTCCGCCTTGCCCATCACGAAAGGCGCGCGCGACATGCTTTCAACGCCGCCTGCAATCATCAACTGTGTCTCGCCGCTTTTAATCGCTCGTGCCGCGATGCCGATAGCATCAAGACTTGAACCGCACAAACGGTTGACGGTGCTGCCCGGCACGGTGTCCGGCAATCCTGCCAGCAACAGCGCCATGCGAGCCACGTTGCGGTTATCTTCGCCCGCCTGATTAGCACAGCCGTAAATCACATCGTCGATGCGCGCCGGATCAAGACCTGGGTTACGCTCCAGCAGCGCTTTCAGCGGCAGCGCCGCTAAATCATCGGCACGAACACCGGAAAGCGTACCACCGAACCGACCGAACGGTGTGCGCACCGCATCGCAGATAAATGCCTGATTCATCATAATTCCTTATGCGCTTTCCGCCAGTTGGTTGAAGGTCAGCTTCACCGGAGTGATACGCTGTAACTCTTCAAAAGAGAGACCGTTGAACATTTCCCGCACGACCGGGCCGTTTGGCGTGATGTCGATAACTGCCAGGTCGGTATAGATACGGCTTACGCAGCCCACGCCGGTGAGCGGGTAAGTGCAGTGATCCACCAGTTTGCATTCACCGTCGCGGGTTAAATGGTCCATCATCACGAACACCTGGCGGGCACCAATCGCTAAATCCATCGCCCCGCCTACCGCCGGGATCGCATCTGGCGCACCCGTGCTCCAGTTCGCCAGGTCGCCGCGGGCAGAAACCTGGTACGCGCCCAGCACGCAGATATCAAGATGACCGCCACGCATCATGGTGAATGAATCACCGTGATGGAAAAAGCAGCCGCCTTCCAGCAACGTCACATACTCTTTTCCGGCGTTAATCAGTTCGGGATCTTCTTCTCCCGGCTGCGGTTTGGGCCCCATGCCCAGCAGGCCGTTTTCGCTGTGCAGGAAAATTTCTTTGTCGGCAGGCAGATAGTTCGCGATGCGGGTCGGCAGGCCGATGCCCAGATTCACGTACGCGCCTTCGGGAATGTCCTGCGCCACGCGTTTTGCCATGTCGTCACGAGTCAGTTTTTGCATGATTTTCTCCTCAGGCGCTTTGCGCGGCATTCAGGTTCGACAGCGAAAACACGCGCTGGACGAAAATCCCCGGCGTGACCACATTTTCCGGGTCAAGGCCGCCAAGCGGCACGATGTCCGAGACTTCTGCGATGGTGGTTTTCGCGGCGGTCGCCATAATCGGGCCAAAGTTACGCGCCGCTTTGCGATACACCAGATTGCCCCAGCGGTCAGCCTGGTGCGCTTTGATCAGCGCATAGTCGGCATGAATCGGGTATTCCAGCACATAGTGGCGACCGTCGATTTCACGCGTTTCTTTCCCTTCTGCCAGCGGCGTGCCGTAACCCGTCGGCGTAAAGACCGCCCCAAGCCCTGAACCCGCAGCCTGAATACGCGCCGCCAGATTGCCTTGCGGCACCAGTTCCAGCTCCACTTTTCCACGACGATAAAGGTCGTCAAAAATCTGCGAATCCACCTGACGCGGGAACGAGCAAATCATTTTGCGCACCCGCCCGGCTTTCAGCAGCGCCGCCAGCCCCACTTCGCCGTTGCCTGCATTGTTATTGATGATGGTGAGGTCGCGCGCACCCTGAGCAATCAGGGCATCAATCAGAAAAGTGGGTTGTCCAGCCGGGCCAAAGCCGCCAATCATGATGGTGGCGCCGTCGGGTATCCCGGCGATGGCCCGTTCCAGCGTCGGGACGCTTTTGTCGATCATCAGGTCGCTCCTTGTTGTGCGGTTATCGCACTTTTATGCGTTGTTCGCACAAAATGTGACCCGCTTAACGATGTCGGTCAAGGGCGATAATCGAAATATGGTGCGATTATCGAACATCCTGTATCTTTGCTTTCAAACTGTGATCGGAGGCAAAAACATGACCAAACATCCCGACGATCTCCTGAACGGAGAGAGCGATCCGTTTAAGGGCGATCCCAACTTTATGGCTTCGCTTGCACGAGGGCTGGAAGTGATTCAGGCGTTCACTCCGCAGCGCCCGGTCTTGTCGATTTCACAAATCAGCCAGAAAACCGGTATCCCGCGCGCGGCTGTACGTCGCTGCCTGTATACGCTGGGTAAGTTGGGGTTTGTGTATGCGGAGGACGGGAAAAACTTTCAGTTGCGCCCACGCATTTTGTCGCTGGGTCACGCCTGGCTGGCTTCGACACCGCTCGCCCGTTCAGCGCAACCGGTGCTGAAACATCTGAGCGAAATGCTGAATGAATCCTGCTCGATTGCGACCCTCGATGGCGACGATATTCTTTATATCGCCCGCGCCTCCAGTTCGCGAATCATGACTATCGATCTGGATATCGGCAGTCGTCTGCCTGCCTGGGCGACATCAATGGGACGTGTGTTGTTGAGCCACCAACCGGAAGAGAAACTGAACGATATGCTGGGGCGAGTGACGATGATTCGTTATACGCCGCAGACGGTGGATTCGGTGAGCAAGCTGCGGACGGAGCTGAAGCGCGTGCGTCAGCAAGGCTACGCGCTTAACGATCAGGAACTGGAGATGGGCTTGCGTTCACTGGCTGTGCCGCTGTTTAACCCACAAGGGCATAATGTTGCGGCGCTAAACGTTGGCGTGCATGCCGGGCAGATGTCGGCTCAGGAAATGATTGAGCGCGTGCTGCCGGAACTGCAAAAAGCGGCAAAAGAGCTGACGCTACTACTGCGCTAGCGGCTGCGTTTGGCGTGGCGTTCCCAGTTTTCCAGTTTGGCCTGTTCCGATTTTTTCAGCGCCACGTAACAAGCGCCGCTGCCGCCATGGTGCGGTAGCGCGCTACAGAACGCCTGCACGTCTTCAAATTCAGTCAGCCAACGCGCCAGATAGCTTCGGACAATGTTGGCGTGGGAATTATCGGCTTTGCCCTTCCCATGAATGATCAGCACATTACGCAGCCCATCCTGGTGCGCCTGACGGATGAAGGCAAACAGCATCTGACGGCACTGCTCAACAGGCTGACGAAGAAGCGTCAGGCTCGCTTGCTGGCTGTATTTGCCCAGCCGGAGCTTATCAAGCACCCCGTTTTGCAAGCCCTCCCGCTTATATTCCAGCGGCGTGCCCAGCGGCACGATATCGAGAAACCCCGTTGTGAGGAAGTTGTCGAGTTGCAGCGTATCGATCTGCTTTGGCGCTTTGCTATTCCGATGGGGCTGCCAGTGCACATCAACAGGCTGTTTCAGGGGCTGGACATCCTCCATGGCGTCAAGAAACAGCGATTTGTCGTCAGGGTTCATCTTCACCTCCTCCCGCTACTGCGACTACTGAAAACGTACTATAGCCGCGCCCTGCCTCGCGCTCAATGCGTTTTGGCTTCCCAGAAAACAGGTTGCTGAAAGAATATATCACTGCCTGTTTTTTGACCTTTCAGCGAATTAAAAGAGTTAACCGGCACTTAACTAAAATTAATGGCAGATAACATGAAACAGTGATGTTAAAAATTCGTGAAATCTATCACCTAAAAGTGCTGGTAATTAATTATAAAGTCGCTATAACTGTATTACCTGCATGGGGGAGTAAAATGCGGGACGACGTTACGGAAATATTGCTGTGTATACTGCGGGATCTGGCGGATGTCGACAGATCCTGTTTTTTTATTCGCAAAAAACAATCACTACTGAAATAATTACTCTGCCCGTGTTTCTTTCCCTTTCAGCATTTTCAACACTGCAACTTTTCTAATGAATGCCTTTGAAAAACATAACAAAGACTACTGCAGCTCACACCAACAGCCTGAAGGCTCTGACGCACCGTTAACAGACCCCACGCAAGCGACAGTGAACTTAATTACATAACTCATATGAAATATATTCACTAAAAATATAATTAACCGCAGCACGTTATTAATCCGGCGGTTTACCCCGAGAATATATCATCACCGCTTCCTGGCACTCATTATTGAAAATGCTCTGCCGCGACTGAAAGAGCAGGAATAATGATGGTAACAGTAAGAATTAAAAATTATTGTTCGGCGATCAGTCCATTATTCTCGCCACTTTTGTCGCTCTAACTTTACACTTTTGTAACAGCCCCGCCCTCAACGCAAAGCGCGAACAAGCCAGCAAGATACTGGTTAAGTGAACAGCGGTGGCGTGATATCTTGTCAGCCTTCCCACTGTAATAAAGGAACCGTAATGCTGACACTGCTGGAAGACAAAATTACCACCCCACTCGGCCCCTTGTGGCTCCTGTGCGACGAACAATTCCGTCTGCGCGCCGTCGAGTGGGAAGAACACAGCGACAGAATGGTGCAATTGCTGGAGCTTCATTATCGCAGCGAAGGTTATCAGCGCGTCGCGGCGAGCAATCCAGACGGCCTGAGTGACAAGATGAAAGCTTATTTTGAAGGCGATCTCAGCGTGATTGATACGTTGCCGAGTGAAACCGGCGGCACGCCTTTTCAGCGTGAAGTCTGGAAGGCACTGCGCACCATTCCTTGCGGACAGGTGATGCATTACGGTCAGCTTGCGCAACTGCTTGGTCGCCCAGGTGCCGCCCGTGCAGTTGGCGCGGCAAATGGCTCGAATCCGGTCAGCGTGGTGGTTCCCTGTCACCGTGTTATCGGCAGCAATGGCACCATGACTGGTTATGCCGGAGGCGTGCAGCGAAAAGAGTGGCTGCTGCGCCACGAAGGCTACCTTTTGCTTTGATGATCCGTGCCTTAATAGAAACTTTAGGTAATTTTACGCCCAAAGCATCCCTCATTTAATCGTGCAATATCAGCCTGATAGGAGTAATACTTCATTTCCCTTGCTAATATTGCGTGATTCGAGTTTTCGAGACTTACTTGCTCACCAAAAAGATGTTAAAATTGACCAATATCAATTAAAGCTCGAGCATATCTATGATCCCGGAAAAGCGAATTATACGACGCATTCAGTCTGGCGGTTGTGCTATCCACTGCCAGGATTGCAGCATCAGCCAGCTCTGTATCCCGTTCACGCTGAATGAGCATGAGCTTGATCAGCTTGATAATATTATCGAGCGTAAAAAGCCGATTCAGAAAGGCCAGACCCTGTTCAAAGCAGGCGATGAGCTGAAATCTCTGTATGCCATTCGCTCCGGTACGATCAAGAGCTATACCATCACTGAACAAGGCGACGAGCAGATCACCGGCTTCCATTTGGCGGGCGATTTAGTCGGCTTTGATGCCATCGGCACGGGTCATCACCCGAGCTTTGCGCAAGCGCTGGAAACCTCCATGGTCTGTGAAATCCCGTTCGAAACGCTGGATGACCTCTCCGGCAAGATGCCCAATCTGCGTCAGCAGATGATGCGTCTGATGAGCGGCGAAATTAAAGGCGACCAGGACATGATCCTGCTGCTGTCGAAGAAAAACGCGGAAGAGCGCCTGGCAGCGTTTATCTATAACCTCTCCCGCCGTTTTGCACAGCGCGGTTTCTCGCCTCGTGAATTCCGTCTGACCATGACGCGTGGTGATATCGGTAACTACCTCGGCCTGACGGTAGAAACCATCAGCCGTCTGCTGGGTCGTTTCCAGAAAAGCGGCATGCTGGCAGTAAAAGGCAAATACATCACCATCGAAAACAGCGATGCACTGTCTGTTCTCGCAGGCCAGGCCCGCAACGTCGCCTGACCCCTGCTCTTTCCTTCCGCCAGGTCGCTAAATTTTTGTGATTTATTGATCTGGCGAAGGTTATCCCCTGTTTCAATCACTCCGGATGGGTTATCTTTTATTTACAGACTGTGGTGACAGTTGTAAGGAGACCCTGTATGGCAAAGTATCAAAATATGCTGGTAGCCATCGATCCTAACCAGGACGATCAACCCGCATTGCGGCGCGCAGTTTACCTTCATCAAAGGATTGGTGGATCGATTAAAGCCTTTTTGCCGATCTATGATTTTTCCTACGAGATGACCACTCTTCTGTCGCCTGACGAACGCACTGCGATGCGTCAGGGCGTCATTAGCCAGCGGACCGCGTGGATCCGCGAACAGGCCAAGTTTTACATTGAAGCGGGCGTGCCGATTGACATTAAAGTCGTGTGGCATAACCGTCCTTTCGAAGCGATTATCCAGGAAGTGATGAGCGGCGGGCACGATTTGCTGCTGAAGATGGCCCACCAGCACGACAAACTGGAAGCCGTGATTTTCACCCCGACTGACTGGCATCTGCTGCGTAAATGCCCTTGCCCGGTATGGATGGTCAAAGACCAGCCGTGGCCGGAAGGCGGCAAAGCGATAGTGGCCGTGAATCTTGCCAGCGAAGAGGAGTATCACAATGCCCTCAACGATAAACTGGTTCGTGAAACCATCCAGTTAGCAGAGCAAATCAACCATACCGAAGTGCATCTGGTTGGCGCTTATCCGGTCACTCCGATCAACATTGCGATTGAGCTCCCTGATTTTGACCCGAGCGTGTACAACGACGCGATCCGCGGCCAGCACCTGCTGGCGATGAAAGCGCTGCGTCAGAAATACAGCATCAGCGAAAACATGACCCATGTGGAAAAAGGCCTGCCAGAAGAAGTCATTCCGGATATCGCCGAACATCTGCAAGCGGGGATTGTGGTGCTGGGTACTGTGGGGCGCACCGGGCTGTCGGCGGCATTCCTCGGCAATACTGCGGAACAGGTTATCGACCACCTGCGCTGCGACCTGCTGGCGCTGAAACCCGATCAGTACCAGACGCCGGTTGAGCTGGACGACGAAGAAGACGATTGATTAGCGTATAAAACAACAAAGCCCGCCGAGGAAGCCCGGCGGGCTTTTTTTTACTTGATTGCCAGGCGGCGCTGCGCTTGCCAGGCCTACAGGATCGATACCCTCCGTAGGCCGGCGTCAGGCGCCACCCGGCATTAGCAGGCTACAAGGATCAGTGGATACCCATGCGCCAGGCGTAGTCGATCTCTTCTTTCAGTTCCAGCGAGGAGAGCGCCATCAGATCGGCAAATTCCAGCTCTAACTGTTTAACGCGTTTCAGGTATTGCGCGGGTGTTAAAGCGGTCGCATCGCGGCGGAGAAATTCGACGGCAAGCTGCGCAGGGGTTAACTCGGTATCCATAGCATCCTCATTTACGTTGATAACCCAATAAGTATAGCAGCCAACTCTGTTTGTTTTTTGACCAAAAACAACACTGACGTAAATATGAGCATTATCGCCGTAACGGTTTGCCTGCGGTCTCTTTTGCTTTCAGCACGGTCAGGAAGGTGATCAGCGCCGCCCCCATCACGTAGTAAGCCGGTGAAAATTTGTCGCCCGTCGCGCCAATTAGCCATACCGAGAACCACGGCGTGATGCCGCCAAAGAAAGCGACGGCAAAATTATAAGCGATGGACAATCCGCCGTAGCGCACACTGGTGGGGAACAGTTCAGCCATCGCTGCGCTACAGGCGCCATCGAACGCGGCAATAAAGGAGCCCAATAACAACATGGCCAGCACGGCGGAAAGAAAATTACCCTGTGCCATGACCATCATCGCCGGGTAGCTGAAAAGAATAAAACCTGCACAACCAGCTAACATCAGCGGTTTACGGCCAAAACGATCGGACAGATAGCCCATAAATGGCACCAATACGGCGATACCAAACAGCCCTGCCGTGGTTATCGCGTAAGAATCTAGCTTCGAAAAATGCAGTTCGGTGGAAAGATAACCGGGCATGAAAGTTTGCAGCGTCCAGTGCCCCACGGCCTTCAGGACAACAAATCCTACGCAAAACAATAATGCCGGCCACGCTTTGGTGACGGCTGCACGCAAAGGCGCACTTTCCGTTTTGCCGCTTTGCGCTGCCGCTTTGTATTCCGGCGAATCTTCAAGATGCTGGCGAAGATACAATCCCACCCAACCCAGTGGCCCGGCAATGAGAAACGGAATGCGCCAGCCCCAGTCATTCATCGCCGTTTCACCAAGTGAAGCCGTTAGCAGAAAGACCAGCCCTGATCCGGCGACAAACGCCATAAAGCCGAAGTTATCTATCCAGCAGGTAAAATAGCCGCGCTTGTCATTGGGGGCATATTCCGCCAGATAAGTGGTCGCCCCGGAGCTTTCACCGCCCGCAGCAAAACCCTGAACCAGACGAGTTATCACCAGCAACACGGTCGCCGTGACGCCAATTTGCGAATACGTTGGCAGTAACCCCATCACGAACGTAGCGCCAGAGGTCAGCAGGATGACGGTTGCCAGGACTTTTTGCCGTCCAACCCGATCCCCGAGCGATCCAAAGTACAACCCGCCCAGAGGGCGCATGATAAAACCCGCGCCAAAGACAGCGAATGAAGAAAGCAGCGCCACACCCGGGCTGTCGGCATGAAAGAACTGCAAACCGATAATCGCCGCCAGAGTGCCGTACAGGCCGAAGTCAAACCACTCAACGAAATGCCCTACGCCAGTTGCCAGCAAAACTTTGCGTAACTTCCGCGCCACAGGGATGTCAGCCGGAGCCGACACGCTCTCCAGCGTTTGTGCCTTATTCATCGTCGCCCTCTCCTGTGTTTCTATTATAGATATAGTATTAATCACGCTGAGGACATTACGCCCACTTTTCATACGGCAAAATGTGAACTCGATCCGTGCCGACACTGAATTACTCCCGCTCGATCACAGTTTAGCCTTCGTCAGTCGCAGGAATACGACGTTCATCTATTGAGTAAACAAATAATGCGAAATTATTTATTAACAATTGCGCAATGCAATTTAACAGATCTATCATGCTGCCAATTAACCAAATGGTTCACACCATCTTTCATTGCGTGCTTTTATAGCGACTACAAGCTTAAAAAAACGCATTCCATTGGCCTTTCTCAGAAAAAATGATTCATCTGGTTCATTTTGAACAAAGGCCTCGTTAAGGAGACAGACATGGTAACGGGCAGTACGCCACAAGGATTCCCAGGAGTCCTCAAGTGGCTTTTAGTGATATTGATGGCGCTCATCGGGCTGGCTGTCGGCGGGCTGGGCGTGAAACTCGCCAGCGTGGGTGGCAGTTGGTACTTCGCCATTATGGGTCTTGTGATGCTGATTAGCGCCTGGCTCATCAGCAGAAACCGTCGTGGCGGGATCTTGCTGTATGCCATCGCCTTTGTGGCGTCCATCATCTGGGCCATCAGCGATGCAGGATGGGATTTCTGGCCGCTGTTTTCTCGCTTGTTCACTTTCGGCGTGCTGGCTTTCCTTTCGGCCCTCGTCTGGCCTTTCCTTTCGGCACAACCTAAGCGTAAAGCCCCTGCTTTTAGCCTGGCTGCGGTGATTGCCGTGGTGTTGCTGGTTAGCGCTGGCGGCATGTTCCACACCCAAACGCTGGTCAGCGCCGACGAACCCGTGCCGGTGAAACCCGTCGCTCCGGGCGAAGCGCAGAAAAACTGGGAGCATTGGGGGAACACCACCCATGGCGATCGTTTTGCGGCACTGGATCAGATCAATAAGCAGAATGTGAGTCAGCTTCAGGTCGCATGGACCGCGCACACCGGCGATATTCCGCAGAGCAATGGCTCAGGTGCGGAAGATCAGAACACCCCGCTCCAGGTCGGCGATACGCTCTTCGTCTGCACGCCTTACAGCAAAGTGCTGGCGCTGGATGTCGACTCCGGCAAAGAAAAATGGCGCTATGATTCGAAAGCCACTGCGCCAAACTGGCAGCGTTGCCGTGGGCTCGGGTATTTCGAAGATAACCAGACAGCCGTAGCACCTGCCTCTTCGGCACAACCTGCGATGTGCGCTCGCCGCCTGTTCCTGCCCACCACTGACGCACGCCTGATTGCGATTGATGCTGACAACGGTAAACCGTGTGCAGATTTCGGCAACAACGGCGTGGTCGATCTCAGCATCGGCATGGGTGATATCAAACCGGGTTACTACCAACAAACATCGACCCCGCTGGTCGCGGGTAACGTCGTGGTGGTTGGCGGGCGCGTGGCAGATAACTTCTCCACCGGCGAGCCTCCTGGCGTCGTCCGTGCTTACGATGTGCATACCGGGAAACTGGCATGGGCCTGGGACCCGGGTAATCCGGCACTGACGGGCGAGCCACCAGCGGGCTCAACCTACACCCGTGGGACGCCAAACGTCTGGTCCGCGATGTCTTACGACGCGAAGCTGAATTTGATTTATCTGCCAACTGGCAACGCCACGCCAGATTTCTTCGCTGGTGAACGTACTGCGCTGGATGATAAATACAGCTCTTCGATTGTGGCCGTAGACGCCACCAGCGGCCAGGTTCGCTGGCATTTCCAGACCACTCACCACGATTTGTGGGATTTCGATCTGCCTTCTCAGCCGCTGCTGTACGACTTGCCTGACGGTAAAGGCGGCACCACGCCAGTGCTGGTGCAGACCTCCAAACAGGGCATGATTTTCATGCTCAACCGCGAAACGGGTAAACCAGTCGCGAAAGTTGAAGAGCGTCCTGTTCCGGCCGGGAACATCAAGGGCGAGCGTTACTCCCCGACTCAGCCTTATTCCGTTGGAATGCCGATGATTGGCAACCAGACGCTGAAAGAGTCTGATATGTGGGGCGCAACGCCGATTGACCTGCTGCTGTGCCGCATCCAGTTTAAAGAGATGCGCCATCAGGGGATTTTCACTCCGCCAGGTCTCGACCGTTCCCTGCAATTCCCGGGATCGTTGGGTGGCATGAACTGGGGCAGCGTATCGGTAGACCCGAATAACAGCCTGATGTTCGTCAACGATATGCGTCTGGGACTGGCGAACTATATGGTTCCGCGTGAAAACGTCGCCAAAAACGCCAGCGGAATTGAGATGGGTATCGTGCCGATGGACGGTACGCCATTTGGTGCGATGCGCGAACGCTTCCTGTCACCGCTGGGCATTCCTTGCCAGAAACCGCCGTTTGGAACGATGTCCGCCGTTGATCTGAAATCAGGGAAGCTGGTGTGGCAGGTTCCGGTAGGCACGGTAGAAGACACTGGCCCATTGGGTATCCGCATGCATATGCCAATCCCAATCGGGATGCCAACGCTGGGTGCGTCGCTCTCCACGCAGTCTGGCTTGCTGTTCTTTGCAGGCACTCAGGATTTCTATCTGCGCGCGTTCGATACCGCGAACGGCAAAGAAATCTGGAAATCTCGCCTGCCAGTGGGAAGTCAGTCCGGCCCGATGACCTATGTGTCACCGAAAACCGGTAAGCAATACATCATCATCAACGCAGGCGGCGCACGACAGTCGCCAGACCGGGGCGATTACATCATCGCTTATGCGTTGCCTGATAAGCAGTAAAAACAAAGGGACCTTTCGGTCCCTTTTTCATCCTTACGCGTTCCGATCAGAACGTTTCCCAGTTATCCCCTGAAGCCAGCGCTGGACGCTGAGGCACAAACACTTTACCCGTATGCGGTTCCGGTTGATGAATCACGCTGTTGTTATTCAGCACACGAAACGCCCCAACCGCTTCTGTCAGGCGGGCCGCCTGCTCTTCCAGCGAACCGGCTGCGGCTGAAGCCTCTTCCACCAGCGAGGCGTTCTGTTGGGTGACGTTGTCCATTTCTGTGATCGCCTGGCTCACCTGCAAAATACCACGGCTCTGTTCGTCGGAGGCCGCCGCAATTTCCAGCATGATGTCGGTGACGCGTTTTACAGCATCGACAATTTCACTCATGGTGCTGCCCGCCGCGACCACTTCGCCAGAGCCGCGTTCAATCAGCGTGACGGATTCACTGATCAGCCCTTCAATCTCTTTCGCTGCCTGAGCACTACGGCTTGCCAGGGTGCGAACTTCACTGGCGACCACCGCAAAGCCACGGCCTTGTTCACCTGCACGCGCTGCTTCGACTGCGGCGTTCAGCGCCAGAATGTTGGTCTGGAAGGCGATGCTGTTAATCACCGCTGTAATCTCAGAGATTTTCTTCGAGCTGGCGGAGATATTGCCCATGGTAGACACCACGCCAGAGACAATCTGCCCTCCGCGCGTCGCTTTGCCGGAGGCATCTTCTGCCAGTTTGCTGGCATGATGCGCGTTATCGGCGTTCTGTTTCACCGTCGCGGTAAGCTGTTCCATGCTGGCGGCCGTTTCTTCGATGGCGGCTGCTTGCTGTTCGGTGCGTGAAGAAAGATCAGTGTTACCTGCTGAAATTTCGCTGGTGCCACGGTAAATTTCTTCGGTGCCCTGACGCACAGTACCGACAGTTTCCGCCAGTGCGTGCTGCATTTTTTGCAGATCGAAGCTCAGCTTGCCAATTTCACTGCGCCCGGTAGGTTCGTCGGCCAGAGTTAAATCGCCATCGGCAATTTGTTCGATGCGATGCAAGGCGCGTTTCAGCGGATTAATTACCGTGCGGCGCAGGGCGACGAAGGTTAACAGCGTTAAGACCAGCGCAAAGGCAAATGCGCCAACCATAAAGACTAACCCCATTTGCGTGCGGCTGTGGGCGGTTTCGGTCAGATGACGAGCGCGATCGCTACGGATCTGAATAACCTTGGTCAGCACATCGTTATAAGCTGAATCCAGCTGACGCGCATGTTCGTTTTCATGGTTAATGATGGCCTCAAACATGCCGTTTTTGGCGTATTTCAGCATCGGCTGCAAACCGGTGACGTAATCGGTAAAGCGCTTATTGATTTCGCCATCCAGTGCTTCATCGGCAGGCGTTTTCACGTCGCGATTCACGTACTGCTTAAAGCCTTCCTGAGACTCTTTAATCCGTTGTTCGGCTTCGGCGATATTGCGCTTCATGTCATCCATTTCGGCAATACGGCTGGCGGCCCCGGCGTGGATCATGTTGATACGCGCGGTACGAAGATGATTCGAACTGTTGGCAAGGCCCATACGGACTTCCAGTTCTTTGGTGACGTCGCGCTGATCCCTGTCCGCCTGAAGCAGGAAGTAGCCCGCAAGACCTGAACTTAACGCGAACAGCAGCAGGATACCGCCAAGAATGGAGGTGAACAGCGGAACCAGACGAATGTGATGTAAGAAACTGACAGTTTGCGGCTTAAGCCCTGCGGCTGATTTTTCCATGGCTCTCGACTCTCTTATTGTAAGAGGCGTACTCACACGCCCGTAAGATTGTCATCGGCCTGATTGGGAGATTGCTTACCGGTAAAAGCGCTACACCGGTCACACTTTGGACAATTCGCATTAAAGCCAGCGGGATAACCCGCTGGCCTGGTGCTTAGTTATCGCCGAAATGGATAACGGTGCGGATAGATTTGCCTTCGTGCATCAAGTCAAAAGCTTCGTTGATCTTGTCCAGCGGCAGACGGTGAGTGATAAACGGATCGAGGTTAATTTTACCCGCCATCGCGTCTTCCACCATGCCCGGTAGCTGGGTGCGCCCTTTCACGCCGCCAAATGCAGAACCGCGCCACACGCGCCCTGTCACCAACTGGAACGGACGGGTTTTGATTTCCTGACCCGCGCCCGCGACGCCGATAATCACGCTTTCACCCCAGCCTTTATGGCAGCATTCCAGCGCCGCGCGCATCACGTTCACGTTGCCGATGCACTCAAAGCTGAAGTCCACGCCGCCATCGGTCAGTTCAACAATCACGTCCTGAACCGGTTTGTCGTAATCTTTCGGGTTGATGAAATCGGTCGCACCCATTTCACCCGCCAGTTTGAATTTTTCCGGGTTGGTGTCGATGGCCAGAATACGGCCAGCTTTCGCCTGAACCGCGCCCTGAATTACCGCCAGACCGATTCCGCCAAGGCCAAATACCGCGACGGTATCGCCTTCTTTCACTTTTGCGGTGTTGTGGACCGCACCGATACCGGTCGTCACGCCGCAGCCCAGCAGACAAACTTTATCCAGCGGAGCCTGTGGGTTGACTTTGGCGAGCGAAATCTCTGCCACTACGGTGTATTCGCTGAAAGTGCTGGTGCCCATGTAGTGATAAATTGGCTCACCGTTGTAGGAGAAACGTGTGGTGCCATCTGGCATCAAACCCTTACCCTGAGTGGCGCGAACCGCCTGGCACAGGTTGGTTTTACCGGATTTGCAGAACTTACATTCGCGGCATTCTGCGGTGTACAGCGGAATAACATGATCGCCTGGCTTCAGACTTGTGACACCGTCACCGACTTCCACCACCACGCCTCCCCCTTCATGGCCTAACACCGCCGGGAATACGCCTTCCGGATCATCGCCCGACAGCGTGAAAGCATCGGTATGACATACGCCGGTGTGGGTGATTTTCACCAGCACTTCGCCCTTTTTCGGCGGTGCGACGTCGATTTCAACAATTTTCAGCGGCTGGCCTGGGCCAAACGCAACTGCAGCACGTGATTTCATCTTCCGTCTCTTCCCTTGTTGTCAGTTATTTTAAATACGATCGTAGCAGATGGCCGACTTCCGCCATGCGCACAGCTCGCTGTTCCGCAGTGGTTTCGCCCGCCACCAGCTCGTCTTTCAGGTGCATTTCCACCATTTCGCCCATCAGGCCGTTGGTGGCTCCACGAATAGCGGCTATCTGTTGCAGAATAGTGAGACACGGATCGCCAGATTCCAGCGCCCGTTCGAGCGCTTCAACCTGCCCGCGAATGCGACGAACCCGCGTCAAAGCACGCTTTTTGTCTTCAGGTGAATGCGGCATGGGACCCTCCATATACTATAGGGGGGTATGGTAACTTTTTTAGCATCTCTCTGTATACATTAATTTTTATAGGGTTATCAGCCAGTTGATGCGTTCCAGTAAGAGCTATTACCGGACACAAACAGACTTTCTACTGCCCCTTTTTTGCCCTCATTCGGTTAGTTGCCCCCAATCCAGCCCCCAATTTTGCAAAAAAAAAGAGCATCAACGAGATGCTCTTGGTTAGATATGGCAATAAGTTAAATTGGCAATCGCACAAAGTCCTCAGTCTTCACCGTCTTTTTGCCGTCCGGTGCGATATCACCATAGCCGCCCAAAAGGCAGGCTCAATTTCATAATAGCGTGGCATTCGGCCCTCCAATGAGGACTGGTTAGATATACAGAATTTATTGCAATCATTTACGCCACGAATGCAAAGCAATCTCGTATCGCATTGATGTATATGAATTTTTCTGGATTGTTGTTTCTAACAATTTTATAGTGTCTGTGCTTTTTTTACTCACATCATAGACTTGAAGGATCAAACGAAATGGCTATTCCTGGAAACATGTGGTTGTACGACGATGGCGGCGCTCTTATCAAAGGTGGGTGTGATGTCCAGAACCGAGAGTTCAGCATCGAGTTCAAGGGCTTTCACCACAACTTATCGACTCCTACCGACAATCTCACCGGCAAGCCAACAGGCAAGCGCATTCACTCGCCTCTGATGATCGTGAAAGAGTTCGATTATTCCAGCCCATATCTATACAAAGCGGTTGCTACGGGACAAGCACTGGAAAAAGCCGAGCTGAAATTCTACAAAATTAATGATGCGGGACAGGAAGTTGAATATTTCAACATTCTGCTGGAGGGCGTGAGAATTGTTTCCGTATCGCCTGCGATGGCATCCCCTGAAGATCAGAATAACAACCATCTGGAGACTGTGGAGTTCCGTTATGAGAGGATCACGTGGAAGCATAACGACGGAAATATTATTTTCTCTGACGCATGGAATGAGCGCCCCACTGCTTAACGATGGAGTGTTAGGAAATGGACACTACTGAAGAACTTAATGGATCGTATTTCTACAGAGGACTACCGAACCTTACACCAGGTGAATTACTCGAAATAATTTTCCTTGAAGAGTTCTGTAAGGAGTTGGGCATTGATGCCGTGACAGGTGCGGTAATTCTCTCTGGTCAGCCGTGGCTAAAGACCAGAACGAAACCAGGCGGCGCTATTGAAGGAACAAGTGTTATCTCCAAATATGCGCGGATAGTTCTCAAGGGTGCAAAGGTTCCTTTTGGGATTCGAGTTCAAACACCTGTTGGTGTACGCATGAAGAAGACAACCAGCCTTGCAGCCGTCATAGCGCGTTACGTTCCCTGGTTAGGTTGGGCTGGTCTGGTGACAACCCTTTACAGGGTATCGACCCGCACACAAGATAAGTACAATTTGATCGCCCGACCAAAAGACCGCATACAGTGGACTTCATTCTGATGACTTCAATAAGCGCTCAGGTTCTGGAAATGTTCAACGATGAAGTGTCACATGACATTGACCAGAACGGGAACGTGATTCCCTTAGAACTTGATTCGAGTCTGTATGAACTTGCAGGTGATGACCTTCACGCAGTTTTAGACCGCTACGAGAAGGATTTCAACGTTGATCTGTCAAGCGTGGATTGGTCTTGTTACTACCCCTGGCAAAACCTCCCATTCTTCACCAGACACTTCAAGGTGAAGCGGGAAGAGATAGAAGCGACACGCTTACCGCTAACTGTACGGATGTTTGCTGAATCCGCAGCGGCAGGTCGTTGGTTATACGACTGAGTAAATACGTTCTCAGAAATAAGTAAAAATGGCCAGGAGTTCGGGCCTTTCATGGCTATCACTGCGGAGTCTTTTTTTCTCTGCAATCAGCATCTTGATCAAAGAGTATCCGAATCGGGACTGCACACTGGATGAGGGGAGCGCTACACTGCTTTACTTTTCCAGACGAAATGGATGCTCGTCCCCCTATTATGACTTCTCTTTATTATCTCATCCTTGCCGTCTCCCTGAATGCGGGCGGGAACCAGGCCGCCGTAATTGGCGCCTACAGCAGCGAACGGGAGTGTCTTCATGCCTCATCGACACGCACCAGCAAAACTTATTGCGTAAAGGAGAGTGAGGCGAAAGCCTTCATCGAAAAGATAGCAGCGGAAATAACCGAATGACTGGGCAGAAAATCGCGTGGGGGTATCAGGATGCTGACCAGGCGGCCAGCATCCTTTCAGGTTAAGACTGCAACGAAGCGAGCCGGGCAGCAAACCCTACGAAGACTAAACCAATCAAACTGTTTCCGAGTTTAACCAGCTTCTTACGGCTGCCGACAAAGCGTGTCACCAGCGACCCTGACACAATCAGGAAACTCAGATAGACAAAGCTGACTATTTCCAGCGTGACCGCGAGGATCAGGAATGCCAGGCCTGGCGTAGTGGCGTGAACGTCGATGAATTGCACGAAAAACGAAACATAAAACAAAATCGCTTTCGGATTCGTCAGGCTCAGCGTTAGCGCGCGCTTGAAGATGGTGCTGCGCTGATCGGCGGAATGTTCGTGCTGACCGCCCTGCTGTTTAATGACCGACCACAGCATTTTGATGCCGAGATACAGCAGATAAAACGCGCCAAGGTAGCGCACGATATTAAACAACACCGGCGTGGTTTTAATCAGCGTCGCGACGCCCGCATAGGAGAGAAACATCAGCACGGCATCGCCAATAAACACCGCCAGCGCCGCCAGATAGCCGGTCCGGATGCCATACGCCGCACTTGTTTTAAGCACAAAGAATGTGTTTGGCCCTGGCACCAGAATGATAAAAATCGCCCCGACCAGATAGGTCCAGTAATTCAGTACACCAAAATCTGAAAACACCCTGCTCTCCCTTTTGCTGCAGCCTGCTTCGAAATGTGACCGCCATCATAACAAAAAAGCCGCCTTCCTTTTACCGGAAGACGGCTTTAAGCGTTAAAAATTGACGGATTACAGTGCTTTCAGGATCGCATCCACACTGGCTTTAGCATCGCCAAACAGCATGTGGGTGTTGTCCTTGAAGAACAGCGGGTTCTGGACGCCAGCGTAACCGGTGTTCATGGAGCGCTTGAAGACGATAACGTTCTGCGCCTTCCACACTTCCAGCACTGGCATACCGGCAATCGGGCTCTTCGGATCGTCGAGCGCCGCCGGGTTCACGGTGTCGTTCGCGCCAATCACCAGCACGGTATCGGTGTCGGTGAAATCATCGTTGATTTCATCCATTTCCAGCACGATGTCGTAAGGCACTTTGGCTTCCGCCAACAGCACGTTCATGTGCCCTGGCAGACGGCCCGCAACCGGGTGAATGCCGAAGCGCACTTTGATGCCACGTGCACGCAGCTTCTCGGTGATTTCCGCCACGGGATACTGCGCCTGCGCCACTGCCATGCCGTAGCCCGGGGTGATGATCACCGACTGCGAGTTTTTCAGCATATCCGCGGTGTCTTCCGCACTGATTTCGCGGTGCTCGCCGACTTCTTCATCTGCGCCGGTAGACGAGCCATCTGTACCAAAACCACCCGCAATAACGCTGAAGAACGAACGGTTCATCGCCTTACACATGATGTACGACAGAATGGCACCAGAAGAACCCACCAGCGCACCGGTGACGATCAACAGGTCGTTGCTCAGCATGAAGCCTGCCGCTGCGGCTGCCCAACCGGAATAGGAGTTCAGCATCGAGACCACGACTGGCATATCTGCCCCGCCGATCGAAGCCACCAGATGCCAGCCAAATGCCAGGGCAATCACGGTCATGATCAACAGCGCCATCACCTGCAGGCCCGTGCTTTCAGTCCGAACAAACACCACCATCAGCAGGAAGGAAACCACCAGCGCCGCGAGGTTCATCTTGTGACGGTTTGGCAGCATCAGCGGCTTAGAAGAGATCTTACCGCGCAGTTTGCCAAACGCCACGATAGACCCGGTGAAGGTTACCGCACCAATGAAGATGCCGAGGAACACTTCGGTCAGGTGAATATTGACCAGAATCGGCTCCAGACCCGGTTCGTGATACAGGTAGCTGTTAAAGCCCACCAGCACCGCCGCCAGACCGACGAAGCTGTGCAGCACCGCCACCAGCTCTGGCATTTCGGTCATTTCGACACGTTTCGCCAGACGAATACCAATCGCGCCGCCGATGATCATCGCCACCAGGATCCACGCGACGTTGCCGGTTTCCGGCCCGAAAATGGTCGCAATCAGCGCGATGGCCATCCCGGCGATGCCGAAATAGTTCCCTTGCTGTGAGGTTTCATGCTTTGAAAGCCCCGCCAGACTGAAAATAAACAGGATCGCGGCAACAATGTATGCAGCTGTAACTAATCCTCCAGACATGTGTTACCCCTTACCCTTTGCGGAACATTTTCAGCATGCGCTGAGTCACGGTGAAACCACCGAAAATATTAATGCTGGCAATTAACACGGCGATGAAGCTCAGGAAGCTCACCCATCCGCCGTGCCCAATTTGCAGCAAAGCACCGACCACGATGATCCCGGAAATGGCGTTGGTGACCGACATCAACGGCGTATGCAGCGCATGTGACACGTTCCACACTACGTAATAGCCCACCACGCAAGACAGCGCGAAGACAGTGAAGTGACCGAGGAATTCTTTCGGTGCCACGTCAGCCAGCCAACCGAACAGAATAATCGCCAGCGCCATCAGCGCATATTTACGCCATGGAGAAGCCGGTTTTGCTGGTTCGACAGGTTCAGCCTCAACTTTTGCCGCGGCTTTCGGCTGGGCGGAAACCTGAATCGGTGGCGCAGGCCAGGTGATTTCACCTTCACGAACAACGGTCACACCACGGATAACCACATCGTCAAAGTCGATAGTGATGTTGCCATCCTTCTCTTTGCACAGCAGTTTCAGCAGGTTTACCAGGTTGGTGCCGTAGAGCTGAGAAGACTGTGTCGGCAGACGACCGGCGAGATCGGTATAACCAATCACTTTCACCCCGTTAGGCGTGGTAAAGACTTCGCCCGGCACGGTGTATTCGCAGTTACCGCCGTTTTGCGCAGCCAGGTCAACAACCACACTGCCCGGGGTCATGGAATCGACCATTTCGCGGGTAATCAGCTTCGGTGCAGGTTTCCCTGGGATCAGCGCCGTGGTGACGATGATATCGACTTCTTTAGCCTGGGCGGCAAAAAGGGCCATTTCGGCTTTGATGAACGCTTCAGACATCACTTTGGCATAGCCATCGCCGCTGCCTGCTTCCTCTTCGAAATCTAATTCGAGGAATTCCGCGCCCATGCTCTGGACTTGTTCTTTGACTTCCGGACGGGTGTCGAAGGCACGAACGATGGCCCCCAGACTGTTGGCTGCGCCAATGGCAGCCAGGCCGGCCACACCGGCACCGATAACCATCACTTTGGCTGGCGGTACTTTACCTGCCGCAGTGATTTGCCCGGTGAAGAAGCGGCCGAATTCGTGTGCGGCTTCCACAATCGCGCGGTAACCGGCGATGTTTGCCATGGAGCTCAGGGCATCCAGTGACTGCGCACGGGAAATGCGTGGCACGGAATCCATCGCCATCACATTAATTTGACGCTCGGCCAGTTTCGCCATCAGCTCAGGGTTCTGGGCTGGCCAGATAAAGCTAATCAGCGTGGTGCCCGGGTTCAGCAGCGCTATTTCTGCTTCAGTCGGCGCATTCACCTTCAGAATAATCTCGGACTGCCAGATTTCTGCCGCGCTGACCACCTCGGCACCCGCGTCGGTAAAGGCGCGATCTTCGAAGCTCGCAAGTTTGCCTGCCCCGCTTTCAATGGCGACCGTGAAACCGAGTTTCAGCAATTGCTCCACCGTTTTCGGTGTGGCTGCCACTCGGGTTTCAAGGGCCAGCGTCTCTTTAGGTACTGCAATACGCATAGTTTTCCCTTCCATCGGAGAGTAATGATGGTTTGTTATAAGGTCGGGTTCCGTCCCTGGCCGCGTGCTGTGGCTGAGAGGCGAGCGCCCGGAAAAATAAAACGGTAACAAACTTTCTATAACCTACTGAAAATAACCGCCGTGATCCACAGCCAGAAAAAGTAATTTTGATTTTATTAGGGAAAACTGACTTGTGCCGCGCTCAGGTAGCAATATTTACCTGATTTTCACCTGCAGGCCTGATAAATCGCTTAAGCGAAGCGGCAAAACGTGATTATTCTCGGCAGTGTTTCAGGATTTTAACATTACATTAACTTATAAAAGTCATATTGATTATCGCTTTTGCTGGTCAACGGCCTGTTTCTGCAACATATCATGAAAAGTTATCGCGCCTTGTTAAAGCAGTCGCACAAGATGAACAAAATCCCGCAGACAGTCACGTTGTTTAAATGCAATAATCATCGGCGTTTTAGTCACTAACAACGACCAGTACCTGGTTTGCGCAAGGCGAAGGATTATTTTTATGAAGCTTAAGAACACCCTCCTGGCGTCCGCTCTTCTGTCTGCAACGGCATTTAGCGCCTTTGCCGCCACCGAGTTAACGCCGGAGCAAGCGGCAGCCCTCAAGCCGTACGATCGTGTGGTTATCACCGGTCGTTTTAATGCTATTGGTGATGCCGTTCAGGCCGTTTCCCGTAAAGCGGATAAAGAAGGCGCTGCGTCCTTCTATGTTGTCGATACCTCTGATTTTTCTGGCAGTGGTAACTGGCGTGTGACCGCTGATTTCTATAAAGAAGATGCTCAGAAAGCCGATGCGCCAAAAAATCGTATCATTGACGGCGTGATGGAACTGCCGAAAGACCAGGCCGCTCAGCTTGAACCTTTCGATACCGTGACCGTTCAGGGCTTCTACCGCAGCCAGCCTGACGTCAACTCCGCCATCGCCAAAGCCGCAAAACAGAAAGACGCTGCGTCCTTCTTTATCGTGCGCCAGGTTGATGCGAACGGTGGCGGTAACCAGCGTATCACCGCTTACGTCTATAAAGCCGATGCGAAAAAACGTGTGGTTCAGAGCGCAGACGCCATTCCTGCCAACTCTCAGGCAGGTAAAGCCGCTCTGGCTGCCGGTGGCGCAACTGCCGCCGCCGTTGAAATCCCGGGCGTAGCGTCATCAGCTACTGTCGGGTCCTCAGAAGGTGTGGGTCGTTTCTTTGAAACTCAGTCAACCAAAGGTGGACGTTACGCTGTCACTTTACCGGATGGCACCAAAATTGAAGAACTGAACAAAGTTGCGGCGGCACAGATGGTGCCGTTTGACAGCGTTCAGTTCACCGGTAACTACGGCAACATGACTGAAATCTCCTATCAGGTTGCGAAGCGTGCCGCGAAGAAAGGCGCGAAGTTCTACCACATTACCCGCCAGTGGCAGGAACGTGGTGGCAACATGACCATCAGCGCCGACCTGTACAAATAAGGTCCGTCTGATAAGTGAAAGGCAGCTTCGGCTGCCTTTTTTGTTGTTTTCTGACAGCAATCGTTGCATGCCAGCAGCACACTCCGTAAAATCCCGCGACTTAGCGCATTTCTCCCTATTTATGCGTTTTAACCAAATAAATATTCTGGCTTTCACCCTTCTTCCAACAGGATGCCAATGGAAAAGAAACTCGGCCTTAGTGCCCTGACGGCCCTGGTTCTCAGCTCAATGCTGGGCGCGGGCGTTTTCAGTTTGCCGCAGAACATGGCCGAAGTGGCCAGCCCTTCTGCACTGCTCATTGGCTGGGCCATTACGGGTGTAGGCATTTTATTCCTCGCGTTTGCGATGCTGTTGCTGACACGCATTCGCCCGGACCTGGACGGCGGCATCTTCACTTACGCGCGTGAAGGGTTCGGTGAACTGATCGGTTTCTGCTCCGCCTGGGGTTACTGGCTGTGCGCGGTGATTGCCAACGTGTCTTACCTCGTTATTGTTTTCTCGGCGCTGAGCTTCTTTACCGATACGCCAGAGTTGCGCCTGTTCGGCGATGGCAATACCTGGCAGGCGATGGTCGGAGCCTCATTTCTACTGTGGTTCGTCCACTTTTTAGTGCTACGCGGTGTGCAAACCGCCGCCAGCATTAACCTGGTCGCCACGCTGGCGAAGCTTGTTCCTCTGGGCCTGTTTATTGTGCTGGCGGCAAAGGCGTTCAGCAGCGACACGTTTAGCCTGGATTTCAGCGGCCTCGCACTCGGCGTGCCGGTGTGGGAACAGGTCAAAAACACCATGCTCATTACACTGTGGGTGTTTATCGGCGTTGAAGGTGCGGTGGTGGTTTCTGCGCGTGCGCGTAATAAGAAAGATGTTGGGCGCGCAACCTTGCTGGCGGTGCTTTCTGCGCTTAGCGTGTATCTGCTGGTGACATTGCTGTCGCTCGGCGTGGTGCCACGTCCTGAGCTTGCTGAAATGCGTAACCCTTCGATGGCCGGCCTGATGGTGCGCATGATGGGTTCCTGGGGAGAGGTGATTATTGCTGCCGGGCTGATTGTTTCTGTCTGTGGCGCTTACCTGAGCTGGACGATTATGGCGGCAGAAGTGCCGTATCTGGCGGCGACGCATAAAGCGTTTCCGCGAGTGTTTGGCCGCCAGAATAAAAACAATGCGCCGTCCTCTTCGCTGTGGCTCACAAATATCAGCGTTCAGGTATGCTTGATTCTTATTTGGTTTACCGGTTCAGACTATAATACGCTGCTGACCATCGCTTCAGAGATGATCCTGGTGCCTTACTTCCTGGTGGGCGCGTTCCTGCTGAAGATGGCGACTCGTCCCCTGCATAAAGCCGTGGGTGTCGGGGCCTGCATTTATGGCTTATGGTTATTGTACGCTTCAGGGCCAATGCATCTGCTGCTGTCCGTGGTGCTGTATGCGCCGGGCCTGCTGGTGTTTATTTATGCACGACGTACTCATGAGCTGAATGCCACGCTCAAGCGCCGTGAAATGGCACTGATTGGCTTTTTACTGGTTGCCGCTGTGCCGGCAACGTGGATGTTAGTGGGGTGACAACGGTCCCCCATCGCGATGCTAAGGAGAGAACGATGGGAGAACGTAAAACCCGCCCAGTCCTGATTACCGGTGGAGGCCGCCGTATCGGCCTCGCCCTTGCCCATCATTTTGTCAATCAGCAGCAGCCCGTCATCGTGAGCTATCGCACGCGCTATGACGCCATCGGCGTACTCGAAAAAGCAGGTGCGCTGTGCCTTCCTGCTGATTTTTCTACCGACGAAGGGATTCTGGCTTTTGCTGAACAAGTGAAATCTCAGACCGACGGCCTGCGCGCGCTTATCCACAATGCCAGCGCCTGGGTGCCTGAAAAGCCGGGCCTGCCATTATCCGATGTGATGCACCAGATGATGCAAATTCACGTCAACGCACCTTATCTGCTGAACCACGCGCTGGAACCGCTCCTGCGCGGTCACGGCCATGCGGCAAGCGACATTATCCATTTCACCGATTACGTGGTCGAAAAAGGCAGTGATAAGCACATCGCCTATGCCGCCAGCAAAGCCGCACTCGATAATATGACCCGCTCGTTTGCCCGCAAACTGGCACCGGAAGTCAAAGTTAACGCCATTGCGCCTGCGCTTATCCTGTTCAATGAGCATGATGACGCAGACTATCGCCAGCAGGCACTGAACAAATCATTGATGAAAATCGAGCCCGGCGAGAAAGAGATTATTGACCTGGTCGAGTATCTGCTGAGCAGTTGCTATGTGACCGGGCGCTCTTTCGGCGTGGATGGCGGCCGTCCGCTGCGCTAGTGGAAACGGCTCCAGACGCCGATCAACACCCAGGCGCTTAAACTCCAGCACGCTACCGCGCCTGCCAGTGCCCACGGCAGGCGCATAAAACCGGTGAAATACCACAGCGACAGCAGATAAAGAAAATAAGGGATGATGGACCACATGCCGAAAACGATGGTGGTGCGCAGCGCTTCGGTGCCGCGCTCGCTGGCAACAATGTAGTGTGCGATCAACGCGAAAGTTGGAAACAGCGGAATGAGCCCGGCAATGTAGTAATTTTTTGTTTTCGCCAGCACGCCAATCAGCAACACCACCAGCGCGCCCAATACGGCTTTAATCAGTAATGCCATTATCCAGCCTGAAATTCATTTCGTGAATGTGTGCAGGATAACGGAAGTTACATTGTTTATGAAAGATTAATGGCACCCTGCATTTTGTCGGTGTATTTTACCTTTTTTCGTTGTGCATAGCGGATATGAATAAGATCGTTTTTGTGGAAGATGATCCGGAAGTCGGGTCGTTGATCGCCGCCTACCTCGGCAAGCATGATATTGACGTTATCGTTGAACCGCGCGGCGACCGTGCCGAAGAAGTTGTTCTGCGCGAACAGCCAGACCTGGTGCTGCTGGATATTATGCTCCCCGGAAAAGACGGGATGACCATTTGCCGTGATTTACGTGCTCAATGGCAAGGCCCGATCGTGCTGCTCACCTCGCTCGACAGCGACATGAACCATATTTTGTCGCTGGAAATGGGCGCCAGTGACTATATTCTCAAAACCACCCCACCGGCTGTTTTACTGGCGCGTTTACGCCTGCATTTACGTCAGCGCGTCGCCATGCCAGTCAGTGAAAAACCAGCCTCGGGTTTGACTCCCCACAAAGCCATTCGCTTTGGCACGCTGGCTATCGATCCGGTGAACCGCCAGGTGCTTCTGAGCGGTGAAAACGTCACACTTTCCACTGCTGATTTTGATTTGCTGTGGGAACTGGCCACCCACGCCGGACAAATTATGGACCGCGATGCGCTGCTCAAAAACCTGCGCGGCGTGACCTATGACGGGATGGATCGCAGCGTCGACGTAGCGATTTCCCGCTTGCGTAAAAAGCTGCTCGACAGCGCGACGGAACCTTATCGAATCAAAACCGTGCGCAATAAGGGCTACCTGTTTGCCCCACACGCATGGGATAACTGAGTTGCACCACTTCCGGGGCCAGAAATGAAAAAGTTGTTTGTGCAGTTCTATTTGCTGCTGTTTGTCTGCTTTCTGGTGATGACCATGCTGGTCGGTCTGGTGTACAAATTCACCGCCGAGCGCGCAGGCCGACAATCCCTCGACGACTTGATGAAAAGTTCGCTGTACCTGATGCGCAGCGAACTGCGTGAGATCCCGCCCAAGGACTGGAGCAAGACCCTTAAAGAGCTCGATCTCAATCTCTCTTTCGATTTACGCATTGAACCACTGAGTAAATTTAATCTGGCTGAAAGCTCGATGGCGCATTTACGCAAAGGCGATATTGTCGCGCTCGACGATCAATACACGTTCATCCAGCGCATTCCTCGCAGCCATTATGTGTTGGCTGTGGGCCCAGTGCCCTATCTCTATTATCTGCATGAAATGCGCTTGCTCGACATGGCGCTGTTGGCCTTTATCGCCGTGTCACTGGCCTTCCCGGTGTTTATCTGGATGAGACCGCACTGGCAGGACATGCTCAGGCTGGAAACTGCCGCACAACGGTTCGGTGAAGGTCACCTGGCCGAACGTATTCATTTTGACAGCATGTCGAGCTTCGAACGGCTTGGCGTGGTATTCAACCAAATGGCAGACAACATCAACACGCTGATTGCCAGTAAGAAACAGCTCACCGACGGCATCGCGCATGAACTTCGCACGCCGCTGGTTCGCCTGCGTTATCGGCTGGAAATGAGCGAGAACCTGACAGAAGCGGAATCTCAGGCGCTGAATCGGGATATCGGTCAACTGGAAGGCCTGATTGATGAGCTGCTGACCTATGCGCGCCTCGACCGCCCGCAAAACGAACTGATCCTTACCACACCCGATTTCCCCGAGTGGATTACTCATCACGTGGATGATATTCAGGCCGTCAATCCTCAGCGCGACGTCACGCTGGTACAACTGACTCACGGTCACTATGGCGCACTGGATATGCGCCTGATGGAACGTGTGCTGGATAATCTCGTCAATAACGCCATGCGCTATAGCCAGCAGCAGATTCAGGTCAGCCTGACTCAACAAGCCGGACGTGCGACGTTAACCGTTGATGATGATGGTCCAGGGATTTCTGCTGAAGAACGTGAGCGCGTGTTCGAGCCGTTTGTACGTCTCGATCCGAGCCGGGATCGCGCTACCGGTGGATGTGGTTTGGGTCTGGCTATCGTGCATTCCGTTGCTCAGGCGATGTCGGGGGACGTTATCTGCGACGCCAGTCCTCTCGGTGGTGCACGCTTTAGCTTCAGCTGGCCGGTGAATCATCAACTTAGCGCCACATCCCCTGCCTGACCGAACATTGCACAATGCCTGACCCTGGTATACAGTTAAACCCAAAGAGTATGTTGTAACTAATGCGGGGAGTTATGGCCGAATACGACTTAATTGAGCGCTTAACATCGACCTTTCGTCAGGTGGAACAGGAACTGCTGACACTGGAGCAGCAACTGGCGGAGTGCCGGTTGCTCGCTGCCCGCGTATTTGAACTGCCGGAAGTGCGTAAAGAGCACGAGCACGCCCCACTCGCCACCATTCCTGTGGTCCAGCATCTGGGCGATAAAGCGCGTCAACTGGCGCTTAATCACTATCGTCATCTTTTTATCCAGCAGCAGTCGGAGCACCGCAGTAGTAAGGCTGCGGTGCGTTTGCCGGGTGTCATTTGTTTGCAGACAGAAGCAGAACAATTGCAGGCGTTAGAAAGCAGAATCAACGTCATTAACACCCTGAAAGCCACGTTTGAACACATCGTTACCGTCGAGTCGGGCCTGCCCACTGGCGCTCGTTTTGAGTGGGTTCATCATCATCTGCCCGGCCTGCTGACGCTTAAGGCTTATCGCTCGCTGACGCTACTGCGTGACCCGGCAACCATCCGTTTCGGCTGGGCCAATAAGCACATCATTAAAAATTTCACCCGCGATGAGGTGTTGAAACAGCTGGAAAATAGCCTGCGTTCACCGCGTTCTGTGCCGCCCTATACGCGCGAGCAGTGGCAGGACAAACTCGAACGGGAATATCAGGACATTGCCTCGCTGCCACAAAAAGCCAGGCTGAAAATCAAACGTCCGGTGAAGGTGCAGCCCATTTCACGCGTCTGGTATGCCGGGCAGCAAAAGCAGGTGCAATATGCCTGCCCCGGCCCGATGATCGCGTTGATCTCCGGCACTCAGGGTGTCAGCGTGCCGGATATAGGTGAGTTACTTAATTACGATGCGGATAACGTGCAGTATCGTTACAAGCCACAGGCGCAGTCGCTGACGTTGATGATCCCTCGGCTGCACCTGTATCTGGCTAACGACTGATTTTCATACTGCCCACCATCGCTTCCGGGCGAACCCATTCATCAAATTCAGCCTCGGTGAGATAGCCCAGCTTCAGGGCTGAAGCTTTTAACGTCAGGCCCTCTTTGTGGGCCTTTTTCGCAATTTCAGCCGCTTTGTCGTAGCCGATGTGCGTGTTCAGTGCCGTCACCAGCATTAGCGATTCATTCAGCAGCTGATCGATACGCGCACGATTTGGTTCAATCCCCACCGCGCAGTGTTCATTAAAACTTTCCATGCCGTCAGCCAGCAGGCGCACCGATTGCAGGAAATTATGGATAACCATCGGGCGATAAACATTCAGCTCAAAGTTACCGGAAGCCCCGCCCATATTGACGGCCACATCGTTGCCCATCACCTGACAGCACAGCATAGTCATCGCTTCGCACTGCGTTGGGTTTACTTTGCCCGGCATGATGGAGCTACCCGGTTCATTTTCCGGTATCGAAATTTCACCGATCCCGCAGCGTGGGCCAGAGGCCAGCCAGCGCACATCGTTGGCGATTTTCATCAGCGAGGCCGCCAGCCCTTTCAACGCTCCATGCGCATGAACCAGCGCATCACACGTTGCCAGCGCTTCGAATTTGTTTGGCGCGGTCACAAAGGGTTGCGAGGTGATGGCCGCCAGCTCATCAGCTACGCGTTTGGCATATTCAGGATGTGTGTTGAGGCCTGTGCCAACTGCTGTGCCCCCCAGAGCCAGCTCGCTAAGATGCGGTAACGTCAGGTCGAGATGCTTCAGATTGTGCTCCAGCATCGCGACCCAACCGGAGATTTCCTGTCCGAGCGTTAACGGTGTGGCGTCCTGCAAGTGCGTGCGCCCGATTTTGACGATATCGGCGAAGGCGTTGGCTTTATCGTTCAGCGTTTTTTTCAGTACCTGCAACTGCGGAATGAGATGTTCGCGCAGCGCGATGACGGCCGCCACGTGCATGGCCGTCGGGAAAACGTCGTTGGAGCTCTGACTTTTGTTCACGTCATCATTCGGATGAACTTTACGTTCCATGCCACGCACGCCACCGAGCAGCTCACTGGCCCGGTTCGCCAGCACTTCATTCATGTTCATATTGCTCTGCGTGCCGGAACCGGTCTGCCAGATAGCCAGCGGGAATTCATCTGCATGTTTGCCTGCCAGCACTTCATCGGCGGCAGCCACAATGGCATTGGCTTTTTCAGCGGGTAACAATTGAAGGTCTTGATTCACCTTAGCGGCAGCGCGTTTCGTTAACGCCAGCGCGGCAATCAGTGCCACCGGCATTTTTTCAGTGGAGATACGGAAGTGTTCGAGCGAGCGCTGAGTTTGTGCGCCCCAGAGTTTGTCCGCCGGGACTTCGATGGCGCCCATGGAGTCGCTTTCGCGGCGATTGGTGGTCATGACTTGCTCCTTGATAACAAAATGAGGTGAATAAACGGGCTCACATGGCTTCAAAGAATAAGTATTGTTGACTTCGGGTTGCCTGCATGGCGCTTTGTGCGCTCTTTGAAATGCCCGGTGGCGGCGTTGCCTTACCGGGCCTTGTATTGTAGGCCCGGCAAGCGTGAGCGCCGCCGGGCGAGAGGGTTATTTCAGACAGGCAGAGCACTGCCCAGGTTTAATCTGCTGGAAGAAATCGTTGCCTTTGTCATCCACCAGGATAAACGCCGGGAAGTCTTCGACTTCGATTTTCCAGATAGCTTCCATCCCCAGTTCCGGGTATTCCACACATTCCAGGCTCTTGATACTGCCCTGCGCCAGCACAGCTGCCGGGCCGCCGATGCTGCCCAGATAGAAACCGCCGTGTTTATGACACGCGTCGGTCACCTGCTGGCTGCGGTTGCCTTTGGCGAGCATGATCATGCTGCCGCCTTCCGCCTGAAGCTGATCAACATACGAATCCATACGCCCTGCGGTGGTTGGGCCGAGTGAACCTGACGCATAACCTTCCGGGGTTTTCGCCGGGCCTGCGTAATAGATTGGGTGATCTTTTACGTACTGCGGCAGCCCTTCACCGTTGTCCATGCGCTCTTTGAGTTTGGCATGGGCAATATCGCGCGCCACGATGATGGTGCCGTTCAGCGACAAGCGAGTGGACACTGGGAAATCAGAAAGCTGGGCGAGAATATCTTTCATCGGACGGTTCAGGTCGATGCGTACGGCTTCGCCCTCGCCTGCATTGCGCAGCTCTTCAGGAATGTACTTCCCTGGATTGTGCTCAAGTTTCTCGATCCACACGCCTTCACGGTTAATCTTCGCTTTGATATTACGGTCTGCGGAACAGGACACGCCCATCCCGACCGGGCAGGATGCGCCGTGACGCGGCAGACGAACAACGCGAATATCGTGGGCAAAGTACTTGCCGCCGAACTGTGCGCCCAGGCCAAGATTCTGCGCTTCCAGCAACAGTTCTTTTTCCAGTTCGATATCGCGGAACGCCTGACCGTGCTCGTTCCCTTCGGTTGGCAAACCGTCGTAATACTTGGTTGAGGCAAGCTTAACGGTTTTCAGTGTCGCTTCTGCGGACGTGCCGCCGATAACAAACGCAATGTGGTACGGCGGGCAAGCCGCGGTGCCCAGGGTACGCATTTTATCTACCAGGTAATTTTTCAGTTTCGCCGGGGTGATCAGCGCTTTGGTTTCCTGGTACAGATAGGTTTTGTTCGCTGAACCGCCACCTTTGGCGATGCAGAGGAATTTGTACTCGTCACCGTCTACGCTGTAGAGGTCAATCTGCGCAGGCAGGTTGGTGCCGGTGTTCACTTCTTTGTACATATCCAGCGGCGCATTCTGCGAGTAACGCAGGTTGTCTTCGATGTACGTGTCGTAGACCCCACGCGCTAACGCGGCTTCATCCCCGCCGCCGGTCCAGACTCGCTGGCCTTTTTTGCCAACGATGATGGCAGTGCCGGTGTCCTGGCAGGTCGGCAGAATGCCTTTCGCCGCGATATCCGAATTGCGCAGGAACTGCAGCGCCACGTACTTATCGTTTTCACTGGCTTGCGGATCGTTAAGAATATCCGCGACCTGCTGCTGATGCGCCGGACGCAGCATGAACGATGCATCGTGAAACGCATGTTTTGCCAACAGCGTCAGCGCCTGTGGGTCGACTTTGAGGATTTGCTGGCCTTCGAATTCGGCCACGGAGACATGGTCTTTACTGAGAAGGTAGTACTCAGTGTCATCCTTTTTCAGCGGAAAAGGATCCTGATAGACAAAAGGTTTGTTCGACATTGTGCTCTCACTTACGACATTAGCTGATTATTTATCGGGCAACGTTCCGCCTGCCCTGGGAAAAGCGAGTCCGCTTATCCTACACAATTTTTTAACAAAAACTGAGACAAGGACGACTTTTTCCGGGAGTGGGTTACATCCGCGCGGTTTATTGGTTTAATAACGGCAGATAATTCCTTTGAATACAGGGCTTGATAATGCAAAAACTCATTAACTCAGTGCAGAACTATGCCTGGGGCAGCAAAAGTGCGTTAACGGAACTCTACGGTATCGCCAACCCGGAACACCTGCCGATGGCAGAATTGTGGATGGGCGCGCACCCGAAAAGCAGCTCAAAAATCACCGATGCTAACGGCCAGGTGCAGAGCCTGCGTGATGTCATTGATGCCGATAAATCCGCGCTGCTGGGCAACGAAGTCGCTACTCGTTTTGGCGAACTGCCGTTCCTGTTTAAAGTGCTTTGTGCTGATAACCCGCTTTCGATTCAGGTTCATCCGAACAAGAAAGCTTCTGAAGAAGGTTTTGCCAAAGAGAACGCTGCTGGCATTCCGCTGGACGCGGCAGAGCGTAACTACAAAGACCCTAATCACAAACCGGAGCTGGTGTTCGCCCTCACCCCATTCCTGGCGATGAACGCCTTCCGCGAGTTCTCCGATATCGTTTCTCTGCTGCAGCCGGTGTCTGGTGCCCATACTTCTATTGCGCATTTCCTGCAGGAGCCCAACGCTGAGCGTCTGAGCCAGCTGTTCGCCAGCCTGCTCAACATGCAAGGCGAAGAAAAATCTCGCGCGCTGGGCGTGCTGAAAGCGGCACTCAACAGCCAACAGGGCGAGCCGTGGGAAACCATTCGCTTTATCGCTCAGTTCTACCCGGATGACAGCGGCCTGTTCTCTCCGCTGCTGCTGAACGTGGTGAAACTGAACCCAGGCGAAGCCATGTTCCTGTTTGCGGAAACACCGCATGCTTATCTGCAAGGCGTGGCGCTGGAAGTGATGGCGAACTCGGATAACGTGCTGCGTGCAGGGTTGACGCCGAAATATATTGATATTCCGGAACTGGTGGCGAATGTGAAATTCACCCCGAAACCCGCCGCAGAGTTGCTGACTCAACCCGCCAAACACGGTGCGGAACTGGACTTCCCGATTCCGGTCGACGATTTCGCGTTCTCCCTGCACGACCTCAACACCGCTGGCGCGGACGTAGCGCAGCAAAGCGCGGCGATCCTGTTCTGTGTGGAAGGTGAAGCGGTTCTGCGTAAAGGCGAGCAGCAGCTGGTTCTGAAAGCGGGTGAATCTGCTTTTGTAGCCGCGAACGAGTCTCCGGTCAGTCTGAGCGGCGTTGGACGCGTAGCCCGCGTTTACAATAAGCTTAAGTAAATACTGAACATTCAGGGAACTCTTGCTAAGCTTGAGGCTGCCTGATTTTGATTACACAACAGGCGGACTTCTCCGCCTGTTTTCATTTATGGACAAACACTATGAAAAAATCGCTGGTTGCCGTTGGCGTCATTGTGGCTTTAGGAGTGGTATGGACCGGGGGCTCCTGGTATACCGGTAAGCAACTTGAAGGCCGCATCGCCGATATGGTTGCGCAGGCAAATGCGCAGCTCGCAAGCAATGCACCGGAAGCAGGTCTTCAGTTGGCGTACCAGAACTATCAGCGCGGCGTATTCAGCAGCCAGTTGCAGATGGTTGTCAAACCGGCAGATGGCGCGAAAAGCAGCTGGCTCAAACCGGGCCAGACTGTCGTTCTGGACGAAAATGTCTCTCACGGCCCCTTCCCGTTAGCGTCGCTGAAACACTTTAACCTCGCGCCTGCGATGGCAACCGTCGACACGGTGCTGGTGAAAAATGAAGCCAGCCAACACCTGTTTGATATCGCAAAAGGCCAGTCGCCGTTTGATATCAGCACCCGCATCAGCTACTCCGGCGACACCCGTTCGGACATCAGTCTCAAAGCGCTGAATTACGAGAAAGGCGAAGAGAAAGTCGCGTTCAGTGGCGGTGAGTTCGAACTTAACGCCGACCAGCAAGGTAACGTTTTCTCGCTGAGCGGCAATGCTGAAAGCGGCCTGGTGCATGCGGTTAATGAATACAATCAGAAGGTGCAGTTAACCTTCAACAATCTGAAGACCGAAGGCAGCAGCAAGCTGACCAGCTTCAATGAGCGCATCGGCAGCCAGAAAATGACGCTGGATAAAGTCGCTATTGCCGTTGAAGGCAAAGAGCTGGCCGTGATGGAAGGCACGACCCTAGACGGCAATGCCGACCTGTCGAAAGACGGCAAAACCATCGATAGCACGCTGAACTATACCCTCAACAGCCTGAAGCTTCAGGGTCAGGATATGGGCAGCGGCAAGCTGGCGCTGAAAGTCGGCCAGATTGATGGCCAGGCCTGGCACCAGTTCAGCCAGCAGTATAACGGTCAGGTTCAGGCGCTGTTGGGTCAGCCGGACGTGATGCAGAACCCGGAAGTGTATCAGCAGAAAGTGACTGAAGCCTTCTTCGGGGCGCTGCCGCTGCTGCTGAAAGGCGAGCCGGTGGTGACGATTGCGCCACTGAGCTGGAAAAACAGTAAGGGTGAAACCACCTTTAACCTTTCGCTGTTCCTGAAAGATCCGTCACAGGCCACCACCGCACCGCAAACGCTGGCGCAGGAAGTGGATCGCAGCGTGAAATCGCTCGACAGCAAACTGGTTATCCCGATGGATATGGCGACGGAGTTTATGACTCAGGTCGCGCGTCTGGAAGGGTATCAGCAGGCGGATGCTGAGAAGCTCGCCAGCCAGCAGGTCAAAGGCCTGGCGGCAATGGGACAGATGTTCCGCATTACCACTCAGCAGGACAACAACATTCAGGCAAGCCTGCAATACGCTAACGGTCAGGTCACGCTGAACGGGGACAAAATGCCGCTGGCTGATTTCGTTGGCATGTTTGGCGTACCGGATATCGCGGTGCCTGCGCCGCAGAGTGACGCTGCCCCAGCTCAGCAAGGGCAAACTGCTCCTCAGCCACCGGCTGATTTCCCGGAAACCCCATCAGACAGCCCGGATTAAGTCTGACTACCGGCAGCCAGCCTGCCGGTATTACTGCTGTTTGACCAGACGCGGCGGCATAATTTGATTACGCGCCGCGCTCTTTTCTTCTCTTATCCTTTGCAGGACTCGTTCCGCCACTTGCTGCCCCATTTCTCGCGCAGGCGTAATCACCCAGCTCATTGGCGCATCATCAAGATCTTCTTCAGGGACTTCCGCAAACGCCGCTAATGCCACGCGTTTGTCATAGTAGCTGTCCACGCCCTCTTCACCACTCTGCCAGCCGGAACGCATCAGGCCAAGCCATGCTCCCATCGCCACTACGCTGTTGTAGCAGACCACGGCAGTAATCGTTGGGTTGTGACGTAATAATTGTGATAACGCCTGTGAGGCCTGCTTTTGGCTGGTTTCGCACTCCACCACCCAGTCACTGTGAAACGGTAAGCCAAATTTCAGCAGCGTGGCGCAATAACCGCCGACCCGCTCAGCACGCGTTAACGATGCGCTTTGACCACCCAACCACGCAATGCGCTGGTGCCCGCGACGAATAAGATGTTCGGTTATCAATTGCGCGGCCTGCATGTTGTCCGGACGAATCAGGTCGACATCGTCCAGATAGCTGGCTCGCGAAGCAAACACCAACGGGATCGCGTTCTCATCGGCTTTATCGCGCAGTTCCGCAGCCCTGTCTACAGCGCCAGCAATCACCACGCCGTCCACGCCCTGGGAAACCAGCGCATCAAAGCGCTGTAACATGTGCTCGCCTTTACGCCCACCCTGGGTGAGAAACACGATTTTGCCTTGCGACTCTAGTGACTCAATCAGCCCAGCGGCCAGATCAGCATAAAATGGCGCGGAGAGATCGCCGACAATCAGCCCAATCACCCCGGATTGCCCCCCCCGCAGCGAGGCTGCCTGACGGTTACGCACGAACCCCAGTTGCTCAATCGCGTGGTTAACCCTTTCCCCTGTCGCCTGCGAAATACGGCCTTTACCACTTAACACCAGTGACACCGTTGCAACAGAAACGCCCGCCGCATGTGCCACATCGTTAATGGTGATTTTCTTTGCGATAGCCATAACCCGCGAGCCACTCCCTGCATGTGCTAAAACGTTTTATCAATGAGTTACCTTTATAAACCTAATCATCGTACGAATATGTGATATTGCTCGCACTAAAATTGGGTTAAACGTTTTATCTTGTCGGCCGTGTACTAAAAACCAACAACAACACCTATTTTCACCAGGACAAGGAGTCGTTTCATGACGACAAAAGCAGCACCCAAAATTACTCTCTGGGAATTTTTCCAGCAGCTAGGCAAGACCTTTATGCTGCCGGTAGCCCTTCTTTCTTTCTGCGGGATCATGATGGGCATTGGCAGCTCCCTGAGCAGCCATGACGTTACCACTCTGCTTCCGTGGCTCGACACGCCGTTCCTGCAGGCCGTGTTTATCTGGATGGGAAAAGTGGGCTCCTTCGCCTTTACCTTCCTGCCAGTGATGTTCTGTATCGCCATCCCGCTGGGCCTGGCGCGTGACAACAAAGGTGTTGCAGCCTTTGCCGGTTTTGTTGGCTATGCGGTAATGAACCTGGCGGTTAACTTTTCCCTGACCGCGAAAGGCATTCTGCCAACCACCGATGCGCTGGTGCTGAAAGCGAACAACATCCAGAACATCATCGGTATTCAGTCCATCGACACCGGTATTCTGGGTGCGGTGATTTGCGGCGTTATCGTCTGGTTGCTGCATGACCGCTTCCACGCTATCCGCCTGCCGGATGCGCTGGCGTTCTTCGGCGGTACCCGCTTCGTGCCTATTATCACCACCGTGGTGATGGGTCTGGTCGGTCTGGCGATCCCAATGATTTGGCCTTTCTTTGCTAAAGGCATTAACGGCCTGGGCTATGTTATCAACGGCGCTGGCGAGTTTGGCCCGATGATTTTCGGTACCGGTGAGCGTCTGCTGTTACCTTTCGGCCTGCACCACATTCTGGTAGCCCTGATTCGCTTCACCGAAGCGGGCGGCACGATGGACGTCTGCGGCCACTCGGTAAGCGGCGCACTGACTATTTTCCAGGCGCAGCTGAACTGCCCGACTACCCACGGTTTCTCTGAAAGCGCAACGCGCTTCCTGTCTCAGGGCAAAATGCCGGCCTTCCTCGGCGGCCTGCCTGGTGCGGCGCTGGCGATGTATCACTGTGCTCGCCCTGAAAATCGTCACAAAATTAAAGGCCTGCTGATCTCCGGCGTTATCGCCTGTGTGGTTGGCGGCACCACTGAACCGCTGGAATTCCTGTTCCTGTTCGTGGCTCCGGTTCTGTACGTTATCCACGCGCTGCTGACAGGTCTGGGCTTCACCATCATGGCGGTGCTGGGTGTGACTATCGGTAACACCGACGGCAACATTATCGACTTCGTGGTCTTCGGTATCCTGCACGGTCTGGCGACCAAGTGGTATCTGGTGCCGGTTGTAGCGGCTATCTGGTTTGTGGCCTACTACGCGATTTTCCGCTTCGCGATTACTCGCTTCAACATCAAGACCCCAGGTCGTGATACTGACACTTCAAGTGCAGTTGAAACTGCCGTGGCAGGCGTGGCCGGTAAATCGGGTTACAACTCTCCGGCAATCCTTGCTGCGTTGGGCGGAGCAGATAATATTTCCAGCCTCGACAACTGCCTGACTCGTCTGCGTTTGTCCGTTATTGATATGAGCAAAGTCGATGACGCTGCGCTGAAAGCTAACCGCGCCATTGGCGTTATCAAGCTGAACCAGACCAGCCTGCAGGTCGTCATCGGCACTCAGGTTCAGTCGGTTAAAGATGAAATTGCCTCGCTGATGCACAGTGTAGAAGCGTAATTCCCCTTTCCCCCTTCGCCCTGAAGGGGGACAATGTTTTCCCCTCCTGTTTGACTGAAATGGAGTTTCCGATGTTTGACTTCTCGACGGTTATCGATCGCCACGGCACCTGGTGCACACAATGGGACTACGTTGCTGACCGCTTTGGCGCAGCCGATCTTCTGCCCTTTACCATTTCGGATATGGATTTCGCCACCGCCCCTTGCGTGATTGACGCCATCAGCAAGCGACTGAGCCACGGCGTGCTGGGCTACAGCCGCTGGAAAAACGATGAGTTTCTTGGCGCCATTCAGCACTGGTACCAGCAACGCTTCAACAGCCGCATCAACCCTGAACACGTGGTGTACGGCCCATCCGTGATTTATATGGTGGCCGAACTGATCCGCCAGTGGTCGAATGCCGATGACGGCATCGTGGTTCACACCCCGGCTTACGATGCGTTTTATAAAGCCATTGAAGGTAACGGCCGCAAAGTCGCTGCGGTGCCACTGCATCAAACAGCCGAAGGCTGGCAGTGCGACATGACGCTGCTGGAAACGGCGCTCTCTCAGCCAGAGAATAAAATCCTGCTGCTGTGTAGCCCGCATAATCCCACCGGTAAAGTCTGGACTCGTGAAGAACTGACCACCATGGCGGCTCTCTGTGAGAAGCATGGCGTTCGCGTTATCAGCGATGAAATTCACATGGATATGACCTGGAATGGTCGCAAGCACATCCCGTGGTGCGACGTGGCGGGTAACGACTGGGCGCTGTTCACTTCCGGTTCCAAAAGTTTCAACATCCCGGCACTGACGGGGGCTTATGGCCTGATTGGCAATGAAACCTCACGCACGGCTTATCTTAACGCCTTAAAAGGTCGCGATGGGTTGTCATCCCCTTCTGTACCTGCTCTGGTGGCCCATATTGCGGCCTATACCGAAGGTGAAGGCTGGCTGGATGCGCTGCGTGATTACCTGCAAGGCAACATGCGCTTTATTGCCTGTGAGCTGAACGCCGCGTTCCCTGAGCTGAACTGGCAGCCGCCGGAGTCCACTTACCTGGCCTGGATTGATCTTCGTCCGTTGCACATTGACGACAAGCTGCTGCAAAAAGTGCTGATTGGGCAACAAAAAGTCGCCATCATGCCGGGTTACACCTACGGCGAAGAAGGGAATGGCTTTGTGCGTCTCAATGCTGGTTGCCCGCGCAGCAAACTCGAAAAAGGTGTTCAGGGTTTAATCAACGCGCTGCATGCCGTTCGCTAATTAAGTTGCGCAACACTATTTTTAGTTGCGCAAAATAGCTTTTTCAACGTATTTGAATTTATAATGAGTCGCACTTTACCTAAAAATAAGAGTGCGACCATGATTCATAAAGACCTGCCCCTGACTGATATTCACCGCCACCTTGACGGCAACATCCGCGCACAAACCATTCTCGAACTCGGTCGCCAGCATAATATTGTTCTGCCTGCCACCACCGTGGAAACATTACGTCCTCATGTTCAGGTCACCAGCCTGGAACCCGATTTGGTCAGCTTCCTCAGCAAACTCGACTGGGGTGTGAAAGTGCTGGCCGATCTTGATGCCTGCCGCCGCGTCGCTTATGAAAACATCGAAGATGCGGCACGTAATGGCCTGCACTATGTCGAACTGCGTTTCTCCCCTGGCTACATGGCCATGACGCACGGACTGCCAGTGGCCGGTGTGGTGGAAGCTGTTATTGCGGGCGTGCAGCAAGGCTGCAAGGATTTCCCGGTCAAAGCGAATCTGATTGGCATCATGAGTCGCACCTTTGGCGAGACCGCCTGCGAGCAGGAACTTAACGCCCTGCTCGCTCATCGCGACAGCATTACCGCCCTTGATCTTGCCGGTGACGAGCTTGGTTTCCCTGGCAGCCTGTTCCTCAATCACTTTAACCGTGCTCGTGATGCGGGCTGGCGAATTACCGTTCACGCAGGTGAAGCGGCTGGCCCGGAAAGCATCTGGCAGGCTATCCGTGAGCTTGGGGCGGAACGTATTGGCCATGGTGTGAAAGCTGTTGAGGATCCGGCATTGATGGACTTCCTGGCGGAACAACGCATCGGGATTGAATCTTGCCTGACGTCAAACATTCAGACCAGCACGGTCCCTACGCTTACACGCCATCCGCTGAAAACGTTCCTCGAACACGGCGTTCTGGCGAGCCTGAATACAGATGACCCGGCGGTTCAGGGGGTCGATATTATTCACGAGTATGAAATCGCCGCGCCGGCAGCTGGTTTGTCTGCGGTGCAAATTCGTCAGGCACAGATCAATGGGCTGGAAATTGCTTTCCTCTCCGCTCAGGAAAAACAGGCGTTGATTGAGAAAGTGAATGCCGCCTGATTGTCATTTCATTTGATATAAAAAAAGCCGCTCAATGAGCGGCTTCGTTTTTTGACGGGAATCAGGTCAAACTCAGCGTCGCGCGATGCTTCGCCGATTCAATACCCAACTCAATCAATTCCATAATCTGAATGGCCTGGCTTGCTGGCACCGGGTTTTCACCGCTGCCGTTCAGCGCATCGCGGATCCCTGCGTAGTAAGCCGGATAATTACCCGGAACGGTTAACCAGGTTTCTTCGAGACGTTCATCGCCATCGACACGGGTCACCACGCCATCACGCATGTCATAACCCCAGTCTTCCTGCGGCAGACGCTCCCCGTTTTTCAGGCGTTCTTCCTGCGGATCCAGGCCGTATTTCACGTAGCTCGCACGTGAACCGTGCACGATATAACGTGCCGTTTCTGCGGCCGCCAGCAGAGTGCCGTGCAGCACAATACGACGTTGCGGGTAAGTCAGTACCGCATGGAAATAGTCGGTTGATTGTGCGCCAGGGCGCAACTGCGCCAGATCGACATTCAGGCTGACCGGCAAACCGAACAGTGAAATTGCCTGGTCGAGCAGATGCGGGCCTAAATCGTACCAAATGCCGCTGCCCGGGCCGCCTTGTTCACGCCAGCGGTTACGGACTTCAGGGCGATAACGGTCGAAGTGCGACTCAAAGTAAGCCACTTCGCCCAGCGTGCCTTCGGCAATCAGCGCTTTGACGGTCAGGAAATCACTGTCCCAACGACGGTTGTGGAACACGGATAACAGGCGTCCAAGGCTGCGCGCCAGCGCATCCAGCTCACGCGCTTGTGACAGTGTCACAGTGAAGGGTTTATCGACCACCACATGTTTGCCCGCTTCCAGCGCCGCTTTGGCTAACGGGAAGTGCGTGTCATTGGGGGTGGGGATAACAATCAGGTCAATGCTCGGGTCATTGAACAGATGCTTCGGCTCGGAGACTACTTTAACGCCCGGCCAGTCCGCTTTAACTTTCGCTTCATCACTGCTGGAAACAGCTGCCAGTTCCATGCCCGGCGTGCCGCTAATCAACGGCGCGTGGAACGTTTTGCTCGCGTAGCCGTACCCTATTAATCCGACGCGGATAGTGTCGCTCATCTTGTAGCCCTCATCTGTGGATGCCTGTCATTTCACAACATCTGCAAGAACCTCACAACTCCTTATTAACATTATCCCCCTTCGTTTTGCGCAATCGGCGCATCTTTCGGCAAAAGGTCAAAAAAGAGACACTTTGCGCGCTTCCTGCCCTGGCACGGATCACCTGTTCCTGGTAACATTTGCAGTCTGGATATTTTGGGACAGTGATTGTTATGACTATGGTATTTAATCGCATCGTCGAGTTGGTTGGCTGGATTGTGCTGGGAGTGTGCGTTTTGCTGCTTATTGCAGCGCATCATATTGACAACTACAAGGCTCCTGAGCCCCCTGTCGTGGCGAATCAGCCTAAATAAATCACCGCAGAAAGTGATAGCGATCGCAACTATGTAACCGGTTTCTGAAACCGGTTGCAGATTCAAAGCCTGACTTCGTAAACTCTCGTTATCTCATCGATAAGGAGCTTGTCATGGCTGCATTTCCGAAAGACTTTCTCTGGGGCGCGGCAACCGCCGCCTATCAGGTTGAAGGCGCACACAACGAAGACGGCAAAGGTCTTTCCATCTGGGACGTGTTCTCTCATCTCCCCGGCACCACCTATCAAAACACCAATGGCGATGTCGCCGTCGATCACTATCATCGTATGCAGGAAGATGTCGCGTTAATGGCGGAAATGGGCCTGCAAAGCTACCGATTTTCCATTTCCTGGCCTCGCCTGTTGCCTGAGGGACGTGGCAAGGTGAATGAAGCCGGCGTGAAGTTTTATAGCGACCTGATAGATACGTTGCTGGCGCATAACATCGAACCGATGATCACCCTGTATCACTGGGATTTACCGCAGGCCTTGCAGGACGAAGGCGGCTGGGAAGTTCGCTCTACCGCGACAGCCTTCGAAGAGTACGCCCGCTTGTGTTATTCCCGTTACGGCGATCGCGTGAAGCTGTGGGCAACGTTCAATGAAACCATCGTGTTTATTGGTCATGGTTACATTACCGGTAGCCATCCTCCTTCTGTCCGTGATCCGGCCAGAGCGGTTCAGGCCTGTCATCAGGTGTTTATCGCTCACGCGCTGGCGGTAAAAGCGTTTCGTGAAATGAACGTGGCGGGTCAGATTGGTTTTGTGAACGTGCTGCAACCGCACACGGCTTTGACTGACAGCGCCGAAGATAAAATCGCGACGGACATTGCCGATGCCATTCATACCCATTGGCTGTATGACCCGGTGTTGAAAGGTGAATATCCGCAAGCACTGCTGGCACAAACTCAGGCGTTGTGGGGTGTCCCGCACTTTGAAGCGGGCGACGATGAGCTGCTGCGCAATAACATTTGTGACTTTATCGGGCTTAATTACTACCGCCGAGAAACGGTTGTCGCCAATCCAGATGAAACCAAAACGGCCAGCAATCATGATGGCGAACCGAACAGTGGCAACGAATTTGGCTTCAAAAACCTGTTCAAGTTTGTGCGTAACCCGAATGGCGTCTACACCGACTGGGACTGGGAAATCTGGCCGCAGGGTTTGACCGACGGCATCATGATGATCAAGGAACGCTACGGCAATATCCCGATGTACATCACCGAAAATGGTCTGGGCGCAAAAGACCCGATAATTAATGGTGAGATTATGGATGATCCACGCATTGATTATTTAAAGATGCATATTGAGGCAATGGAAAACGCAATGCAGCAAGGCGCCGATGTGCGCGGATATTATCCCTGGTCGTTTATTGATTTACTCAGTTGGTTAAACGGATACAAAAAGCAGTACGGCTTCGTTTATGTTGATCATAATCAGAATCTTGCCCGAAAACGTAAGAAGAGTTTTTTTTGGTATCAAAACGTGATTGCCACCCGCGGTGAACAGCGTTAATCTTCTTTCCCAGGCGCCGTCCGGCGCCTGTTATTACCCCAGAAAAATCTTAAATTAAATTTTACACCGACAGAACCACTTTCTGTTCTTGTTTTTGCCATTTATAGCCGAAATAATCCGTTCGAGTTATCCGAGCTCATTTGGCTGTGAAGTCGCCAGATAATGCTGAAAGATGGTTATTCTTACCCAATAAATACAATACGATAAAATGGAAACGCGCTAAATGACCGTTCAGGACTATTTATTAAAATTCCGAAAGATAAGTTCCCTCGAAAGTCTGGAAAAACTGTTTGATCATCTTAATTACTCAATCAGTGATACCCACGAAATCGTCAATATGTACCGGGCTGCTGATCATCGCCGCGCGGAACTGGTGTCGGGCGGCCGCTTGTTCGATATTGGCCAGGTGCCCAAAACAGTCTGGCGTTACGTGCAATAAACACTGTTTTCTGTAGCGTCAGTTGCTTATACTTCCCGACCTGCTTTTTTGACTGACGCTTTCAGGAGTAGTGATGACGACACAACCCGCAGAACGTATTGGGGGCTGGTTGCTGGCCCCGCTGGCATGGCTTCTTGTCGCGCTGTTAAGTGCATCGCTCGCCATTCTGCTGTATGTGGGTGTGGTGGTTTCACCCCAGGCGCTGACAAACCTGAAAGCGCTGAACCCCACTAACCTGAGCCTTTGGGTGGTGTCCGCGCTGTTCGCCGTGGCGATGTGGTGTTATACCCTTTGGCTGACCGCGGCGTTCTTTAAGCGCCGGTCATTAGTGCCGAAGCATTACATCATCTGGCTGTTAATCTCCGTGCTGCTGGCCGTGAAAGCCTTTGCTTTTGCGCCTGTCTCTGATGCCATCGCCGTGCGCCAGCTGATTTTCCCTTTATTGGCGACAGCCATACTGGTGCCCTACTTCAAACGCTCCGCGCGCGTAAAACGCACCTTCGTGAACCCGTAATAACCCTACAGATAATCTGTTGTCGCCTGACGCGGTTTGACCGATAATAGGCGGCTTTTTTTCGTTTCAGGCTCAATATGACTGATTACCTGCTGCTCTTTATCGGCACTGTTCTGGTGAATAACTTCGTTCTGGTGAAGTTCCTTGGACTGTGCCCGTTTATGGGTGTTTCCAAAAAACTGGAAACCGCCATGGGAATGGGACTCGCCACCACCTTCGTGATGACGCTGGCCTCGGTCTGCGCGTGGCTGATAGACACCTGGATCCTCATTCCGCTCAACCTGATTTACCTGCGTACGCTGGCCTTTATTCTGGTTATCGCCGTGGTGGTGCAGTTCACCGAAATGGTGGTGCGTAAAACCAGCCCGGCGTTGTATCGTCTGTTGGGTATTTTCCTGCCGCTGATCACTACCAACTGCGCGGTGCTTGGCGTTGCGTTGCTCAACATCAACCTTGGGCATAACTTCCTGCAATCCGCGCTGTACGGCTTTTCCGCCGCGGTCGGGTTCTCGCTGGTGATGGTGCTGTTTGCCGCCATTCGTGAACGCCTCGTTGTCGCTGATGTGCCAGCTCCATTCCGGGGTAATGCCATCGCGCTGATTACCGCAGGCCTGATGTCTCTGGCCTTTATGGGCTTTAGTGGACTGGTGAAGTTGTAATGACGTTAGTGTGGATTGCCATCGCCGCTCTGAGCCTGCTCGGCCTGATTTTTGGCGGCATTCTCGGGTATGCTTCGCGCCGCTTTGCGGTTGAAGACGACCCGATCGTAGAAAAAATTGATGAAATTTTACCGCAAAGCCAGTGTGGGCAGTGCGGCTATCCCGGCTGTCGCCCTTATGCAGAAGCGGTAGGAAGCAACGGCGAAAAAATTAACCGCTGTGCACCAGGCGGCGAAGCGGTAATGCTCAAAATAGCCACGTTGCTTAACGTAGAACCGCAGCCGATTGACGGTGATGAACAAGCCGTTGAGCCGGTGCGTATGCTCGCTGTCATTGACGAACCTAACTGCATCGGCTGCACCAAATGCATTCAGGCTTGCCCGGTGGATGCCATTGTCGGTGCGACTCGCGCCATGCACACCGTGGTGAGCGATCTTTGTACCGGCTGTAATCTCTGCGTGGCCCCTTGCCCAACGCAGTGCATTGAATTACGCCCGGTCGTCGAGACGACCGAAAGCTGGAAGTGGGATCTGCAATCCATTCCAGTCCGTATTATTCCTGTGGAACACCATGCTTAAGTTATTTTCCGCGTTCAGAAAGGACAAAATCTGGGACTTCAATGGCGGCATTCATCCGCCAGAGATGAAGACCCAGTCCAATGGCACCCCGCTGCGTCAGGTTCCTCTGGCACAACGCTATGTCATTCCGCTGAAGCAGCATATTGGCAGCGAAGGCGAACTGAGTGTCGCGGTCGGCGATCGCGTGCTGCGTGGGCAACCGCTGACGCGCGGCTGGGGCCGCATGCTTCCCATTCACGCCCCAACGTCTGGTACTGTCGTCGCCATTGCGCCCCACTCCACCGCACACCCTTCTGCATTAGCAGAAATGAGCGTAGTCATTGAAGCGGACGGCGAAGATCTGTGGATGGAGCGTGACGGCTGGAACGACTGGCAGCAGAAAGGCCGTGACGCACTGATTGAGCGTATTCACGATTTTGGCGTGGCTGGGCTGGGTGGTGCAGGTTTCCCGACAGGGACAAAACTGCGCGGCGGCGGCGACAAAATTGACACGCTGATCATCAATGCGGCGGAGTGCGAACCGTACATCACCGCAGACGATCGTCTGATGCAGGATTGCGCGGCGCAAATCATTGAAGGGGTGCGCATTCTTGCTCATATCCTGCAGCCTAAGCAGGTTTTGATTGGCATCGAGGATAACAAACCGCAGGCGATTTCCATGATGCGTGCTGTTCTTGAGGGAACACACGGCATTACTCTGCGCGTCATTCCCACCAAATATCCTTCCGGTGGTGCAAAGCAACTTACCCAAATTCTGACCGGCAAACAGGTGCCTCACGGTGGCCGTTCTTCCGATATCGGCGTGTTGATGCAAAACGTCGGCACCGCTTTTGCCGTCAAACGCGCAGTTATCGATGGTGAACCGCTGACTGAGCGAGTTGTCACGCTGACCGGGGAAGCCGTGTCTCGTCCTGGTAATGTCTGGGCTCGTCTCGGCACGCCTGTTCGTCATCTGCTGGAAGATGCCGGTTTCTGTGCATCGCCCGACCAGATGGTGATCATGGGCGGCCCGCTGATGGGCTTTACCTTGCCGTGGCTGGATGTGCCTGTCGTCAAAATTACCAACTGTCTGCTTGCCCCTTCTGCGAATGAAATCGGCGAAACTCAGGAAGAGAAAGGCTGTATTCGTTGCAGCGCCTGTGCTGATTCCTGCCCTGCCGACTTGCTGCCACAGCAACTCTATTGGTTCAGTAAAGGCCAGCAGCACGATAAAGCGACCGCCCACAATCTGGCGGATTGCATCGAATGCGGGGCCTGTGCCTGGGTTTGCCCAAGTAATATTCCTCTGGTGCAGTATTTCCGCCAGGAGAAAGCCGAGATTGCCGCGATTCGTCAGGAAGAGAAGCGAGCTGCCGACGCTAAAGCGCGTTTTGAAGCACGTCAGGAACGTCTTGAGCGTGAGAAAGCGGCCCGACTTGAGCGCCATAAGCAGTCTGCCGTTCAACCTGCCGCCAAAGATCAGGACGCTATCAATGCCGCCCTGAACCGCGTACGTGAAAAGCAGCAACAAGCCAACGAACCGATTGTGATTCAGGCTGGCGAAAAACCGAATAACAGCGCAGTGATCGCCGCTCGTGAAGCTCGTAAAGCCCAGGCACGTGCTGCTCAGGCTGAAAAACAGCAGACTTCCGCCACAGAAACATCAACCAGCGAATCTACCGATCCGCGTAAAGCAGCCGTTGAAGCGGCAATCGCTCGCGCTAAAGCTCGCAAAGCTGAACAACAGGCTCCTGTAGAACCAGCGGCTGAAGCTGTCGATCCACGCAAAGCAGCTGTTGAAGCGGCAATCGCTCGTGCTAAAGCTCGCAAAGCTGAACAACAAGCGCCCGCAGAACCAGCGGCTGAAGCTGTCGATCCGCGTAAAGCCGCTGTGGAAGCGGCAATCGCTCGTGCTAAAGCTCGCAAATCTGAACAGCAGGCTCCTGCGGAACCAGCGGCTGAAGCTGTCGACCCACGCAAAGCAGCTGTTGAAGCGGCTATCGCTCGTGCTAAAGCTCGCAAGGCTGAACAACAAGCGCCCGCAGAACCAGCGGCTGAAGCTGTCGACCCGCGTAAAGCCGCCGTCGAAGCGGCAATCGCTCGCGCTAAAGCTCGCAAAGCTGAACAACAAGCAGCCAATGAACCTACGGCTGAAAACGTCGACCCGCGTAAAGCCGCCGTCGAAGCGGCTATCGCCCGTGCGAAAGCACGCAAAGCAGAAAAACAGGCAGTGAACGAGGAATAAATGGTTTTTAAAATCGCAAGCTCTCCTTACACCCACAACCATCGCCAGACCTCGCGTATTATGCTGTTGGTGCTGCTGGCGACGGTCCCAGGCATCGCCGTTCAGACCTGGTTTTTTGGTTGGGGCACCCTCGTTCAAATCGTGATCGCCAGCCTGACCGCCTGGGTTGCGGAAGCCGCTATCGTACGTCTGCGTAAACAGAACATGGCTCAGTCTTTGGCTGATAACTCCGCGTTACTGACAGGCCTGTTGCTGGCAGTCAGTATTCCGTCGCTCGCGCCATGGTGGATGGTTGTTCTGGGAACAGCTTTCGCAGTGATCATCGCTAAGCAGCTGTATGGCGGTCTTGGGCATAACCCGTTTAACCCGGCGATGATTGGCTATGTCGTGTTGCTGATTTCTTTCCCGGTGCAAATGACCTCCTGGCTCCCGCCGCATGACATCGCGATTACGACGCCAGACCTGCTGGACACTTTGCAGATTATTTTTGCTGGCCACACCGCCACTGGTGCGGATATCAACACGCTGCGCATGGGTGTGGATGGCATCAGCCAGGCAACACCGCTCGATACCTTTAAAACGTCGCTTCACGCGGGTCATAGCGTCAATGAAATTATGCATTCGGCCATTTATCAGGGCGCGCTGGCAGGCATTGGCTGGCAGTGGGTGAATGCAGCGTACCTTCTCGGCGGGCTGTTCCTGCTGTGGCAGCGCACTATTCGCTGGCACATTCCGGTCAGCTTCCTGTTGACGCTGGCGGTCTGTTCTACGCTGGGTTGGGTATTTTCGCCAGAAAGCCTTGCTTCGCCGCAGATGCATTTACTCTCAGGCGCAACCATGCTGGGCGCCTTCTTTATTCTGACTGACCCGGTCACGGCTTCAACCACTAACCGGGGTCGACTGCTCTACGGTGCTCTGGCTGGTGTGTTGGTGTGGCTGATTCGCAGCTTCGGCGGCTATCCGGATGGCGTGGCCTTCGCCACTTTGCTGGCGAACATCACCGTTCCGCTGATTGATTACTACACACGCCCACGCGTTTACGGACATCGCTGAGACAGACCATGCTGACGACTATTCGCAAACACGGTATCACCCTTGCCCTTTTCGCCGCTGGCGCGACGGGCGCGACGGCAGTCATCAACCAGATGACCAAAAGCACCATCGACCAGCAGTCTGCCAAACAGCAGATGGCCCTGTTCGACCAGGTGGTCCCGCAAGATCGCTATAATAACGATTTGCTGAAAAGCTGTTATGTGGTCACCGAGCCAACGCTTGGCAAAGGCAGCCATAAAATTTATATCGCCCGCAAAGACGATACGCCGGTCGCCGTGGTGATGGAAGCGACCGCCCCGGACGGCTATTCCGGTGCCATTCAGCTTCTGGTCGGTGCCGACTTTACTGGCACAGTTCTGGGTTCTCGCGTGACGGAACATCATGAAACGCCTGGCCTTGGTGACAAAATCGAAATGCGCCATTCCGACTGGATTACCCGCTTTGCCGGGAAGATGATTCATGGTGCGGACGACAGCCATTGGGCGGTGAAAAAAGACGGCGGTGATTTTGACCAGTTCACCGGTGCGACGATCACCCCACGAGCCGTCGTGAATGCCGTTAAGCGTGCCGGGTTGTATGCGCAAACCCTGCCCTCACAGATCAATGAACTTAGCCCCTGCGAAGAGTAAATCATGAGCGAAATTAAAGACGTTATTGTCCAGGGATTATGGAAAAACAACTCGTCACTGGTGCAACTGCTGGGCCTTTGCCCGCTGCTGGCGGTGACCTCCACCGCGACGAATGCCCTCGGTCTCGGCCTGGCAACGACGCTGGTGCTGACACTGACCAACCTGTTTATCTCGCTGCTTCGCCGCTGGACGCCGTCCGAAATTCGTATCCCGATTTATGTGATGATCATCGCCTCGGTGGTGAGCTGTGTGCAGATGCTGATCAACGCCTATGCGTTCGGGCTGTATCAGTCTCTGGGCATTTTTATTCCGCTGATTGTGACCAACTGTATTGTGGTCGGTCGCGCCGAAGCTTTTGCGGCTAAAAAAGGGCCGATGCTTTCCGCTCTCGATGGATTCTCCATTGGCATGGGGGCAACTTGCGCTATGTTTGTGCTGGGCTCTCTGCGCGAAATCCTGGGTAACGGCACGCTGTTTGATGGCGCGGATGGGCTGTTGGGTGGCTGGGCGAAAGTGCTGCGCATTGAAGTCTTCCATACTGATACGCCTTTCCTGTTGGCGATGCTGCCACCCGGTGCATTTATTGGCCTTGGCATGCTGCTGGCCGTAAAATACCTGATTGATCAGCGCGCCAAACAAAAAGCCAGTGCTGTCAGAAATCACTGTGAAGTCGCGCCGGATGTGAAAACCACGACAGGGAAAGCGTAATGAACAAAGAGAAGCGTCAGGAAATCCTCACGCGATTGCGGGACAATAACCCGCACCCGACGACCGAACTCAATTTTACGTCGCCGTTTGAGCTGCTGATTGCCGTGCTGCTTTCTGCTCAGGCAACCGACGTCAGCGTCAATAAAGCCACTGCAAAACTCTACCCTGTCGCCAACACGCCCGAAGCCATGCTGGCACTTGGCGTGGACGGTGTGAAGGAGTACATCAAAACCATCGGTCTGTTTAACAGCAAAGCCGAGAACGTGATTAAAACCTGCCGGATCCTGATTGAACAACACGGCAGCGTAGTACCCGAAGATCGTGCCGCGCTCGAGGCCCTGCCCGGTGTCGGGCGTAAAACAGCGAACGTCGTGCTCAATACTGCCTTTGGCTGGCCGACCATTGCTGTCGACACGCACATCTTCCGCGTCTGTAACCGCACTAACTTTGCGCCCGGTAAAAACGTCGAACAGGTCGAGGAGAAACTGCTCAAAGTCGTTCCCGCCGAGTTTAAAGTGGATTGCCATCACTGGCTCATTCTGCACGGACGTTATACCTGTATTGCCCGCAAGCCCCGCTGTGGCTCCTGCCTGATTGAAGACCTTTGCGAATTCAAAGAGAAGACCGACGTCTGACTCTTTCAGCGCCGTGTTCCTGCACGGCGCTTTTGCCGTTTTATTGACCACACATCACACCTAAAACTAACCGATGATCGGGTTGTTTACCGCTCAGGCAGGTTAATCGTTTTTTTATCAACGAAAATTTCTATACAAATGTGACACAGATCACTTCGATAACATCACGTTAAATTATCGTTACGAGAAAACGCTTAAGCCTTTGCCGATGCAGTGGTTAACTGTTTTTTAACCAGAGATATCACCACTAACTTTCGTATTAATGGCCTATATCACTACAATATTGACAAACCAGCAGAACATATCGCCATTTGCCGATAAAACCCCCACTTCAATAGTGAAAAAATCTGGAAGAAACGAAACGGCGAAGTTAAACGCTGAATAACATTTGTATGAACGGACGATTATAACGCCCTCGTTATGTGTAACAGAGTATTACAAAGCACTTGTGTGATTGAACAGGATAGTGAACATTACCTGCCGTTTTCCCCTCCAAGAATAACTATAAGGCGGATGACTACACGATCGTCACGCCGGATGACCCCCGTTACTGCGGGACTTAAAAAAAGAGGTATATGTGTCTACTGCAAACAACAAACCAACAGAAAGTGTCAGTCTGAACGCTTTCAAACAACCTAAAGCGTTCTATCTCATTTTCTCTATCGAACTTTGGGAACGTTTTGGTTATTACGGCCTGCAAGGAATCATGGCTGTTTACCTGGTTAAACAACTGGGTATGTCCGAAGCAGACTCCATCACACTGTTCTCTTCTTTCAGTGCTCTGGTCTATGGCCTGGTTGCCGTCGGTGGCTGGCTGGGTGATAAAGTTCTGGGTACCAAACGCGTCATTATGCTGGGTGCCATCGTGCTGGCTATCGGTTATTCGATGGTTGCCTTCTCTGGACACGATGCCGGTATGGTTTACATGGGTATGGCCGCCATTGCTGTCGGTAATGGCCTGTTCAAAGCGAACCCGTCTTCCCTGCTGTCTACCTGCTATGACAAGGATGACCCGCGTCTGGACGGTGCATTCACCATGTACTACATGTCCATCAACATCGGTTCCTTCTTCTCTATGCTGGCAACGCCATGGCTCGCCGCGAAATACGGCTGGAGCACTGCGTTCGCACTGAGCGTTGTCGGGATGCTGATTACCGTTGTGAACTTTGCGTTCTGCCAGAAGTGGGTCAAAAACTACGGTTCTAAACCTGACTTTGCGCCGGTTAACTACGGCAAACTGCTGGCTACCATCGCTGGTGTCGTGGTTCTGGTCGCTATCGCTACCTGGCTGCTGCACAACCAGGGCATCGCTCGTATGGTTCTGGGTGTCGTCGCTCTGGGTATCGTTTGTGTCTTTGCGAAAGAAACCTTCGCAATGCAGGGTGCTGCACGTCGTAAAATGATCGTGGCGTTCATCCTGATGGTTGAAGCGATTGTGTTCTTCGTGCTGTACAGCCAGATGCCAACTTCTCTGAACTTCTTTGCTATCCGTAACGTTGAGCACTCCATTCTGGGTATCGCGTTCGAGCCAGAGCAGTTCCAGGCCCTGAACCCATTCTGGATCATGATTGGTAGCCCGATTCTGGCCGCTATCTATAACAAGATGGGCGACCGTATGCCGATGCCGCACAAGTTTGCTATCGGTATGGTCCTGTGCTCCGGTGCCTTCCTGGTGCTGCCACTGGGTACCAAGTTTGCCAGTGACGCGGGTATCGTGTCTGTAAACTGGCTGATCCTGAGCTATGCACTGCAGTCTATCGGTGAGCTGATGATCTCCGGTCTGGGTCTGGCGATGGTGGCACAGTTGGTTCCACAGCGTCTGATGGGCTTCATCATGGGTAGCTGGTTCCTGACCACTGCGGGTGCAGCCATCATTGCAGGTAAAATCGCAAACCTGATGGCCGTTCCTGAGAACGTGACTGACCCACTGCTGTCTCTGAATGTCTACGGCCATGTGTTCATGCAGATTGGTATCGCCACCGCGGTTATCGCTGTCCTGATGCTGCTGACGGCACCAAAACTGAACCGTATGACCCTGAGCGATGATGCTGCCGAGAAAGCTCGCGAAGCAGCCACTGCTTAACCCCTCCGGGAAACAAAATTAATTAAGCCGCTGACACGTTCAGCGGCTTTTTTTTTATCTGTCAGCACACTAGGATAGAGGCACATCTCTGTCTAAAGGAGTTCGTCATGAAATTGTTCTACAAACCCGGCGCCTGTTCCCTTGCTTCGCACATCACGCTGCGTGAAAGCGGAATGGACTTTTCGCTGGTCGGTGTTGATCTTGCGAAAAAGCAGCTGGAGAACGGTGAAGATTACTGGCAGGTCAATCCGAAAGGTCAGGTGCCTGCCCTGCTTCTGGACGACAATACGCTGCTGACCGAAGGCGTGGCGATCATGCAGTACATCGCGGACAACAAAGCGGATCGCCAGCTTCTGGCTCCGGCTGGCAGCATTGCACGCTACAAGACGCTTGAATGGCTTAACTACATCGCTACCGAGCTGCACAAAGGCTTCACGCCGCTGTTCCGCCCGGATACCCCAGAAGATTACAAACCGACTGTGCGCTCACTGCTTGAGAAAAAGATGGCTTACATCAATGAAGCGCTGCGCGACGGCGAGTGGATCAGCGGCAATCGCTTCACCATTGCTGACGCCTATCTGTTTACCGTTCTGCGCTGGGCGCGTGCGGTTAAGCTGGATTTGAGTGGGCTGAAGAACATCGAAGCCTATATGGCTCGTGTGGCAGCTCGCCCTGGCGTGACGGCGGCCCTGGCAGCGGAAGGGATCAGTTAATCGCTTTCGACAGACGTAAAAAAGGCCGCTGATGCGGCCTTTTGTTTGCCCGAAGAAATGCCTGGCGGCACTTCGTTTGCACAGGCCTGGAAATACGTAGACACCGATACGCGATGGCGTGTAGGCCCGGTAAGCTTGCGCAACCGGGCGATGACTTCACCTGAATTTATTTCCAGCACATCAGGCAGTAGTTTTTCTTACCGCGACGCAGCAGCGTATAACGGCCGTACAGGCGGTCGCTGTCGACGAAGGTGTATTCCGGGTCAATCTGCTTTTCACCGTTGATGGTGACAGCATTGGACGCGATGGTTTTACGGGCCTGACCGCGAGACGGCTGCAGCTCAGAATCCACCAGCGCCTGCATCAGATCAGCGCCCTTCTCCATTTCGACCATTGGCATGCCATCCTGCGCCAGTTGTTCGAAATCGGCTTCGCTCAGGTCACTCAGCGTGCCGTTGAACAGGCTTTCGGTGATGCGTTTTGCCGCCACCAGGCCTTCTTCACCGTGCACCAGACGGGTGACGTTTTCCGCCAGCACGTACTGTGCGCGTGGTGCTTTCCCGCTGTTTTTGTCTTCTTCTTCCAGCGCATTGATTTCAGCAATGTCCATGAAGGTGAAGAACTTCAGGAAACGATACACGTCGGCATCGGCGGTGTTAATCCAGAACTGGTAGAATTTGTACGGGCTGGTTTTCTTCGGATCCAGCCACACCGCGCCACCTTCGGTTTTACCGAATTTAGTGCCGTCAGCTTTGGTGATCAGCGGAACGGTCAGACCAAACACCTGATTCTGGTGCAGGCGACGCGTCAGATCGATACCTGAGGTAATGTTACCCCACTGGTCGGAACCGCCAATCTGCAGCGCAACGCCGTGCAGATTATTCAGGCACGCGAAGTCATAGCCTTGCAGCAGGTTGTAGGAAAATTCGGTGAAGGAAATCCCCTGGTCGTCACGGTTCAGACGCTGTTTTACCGCTTCCTTGTTGATCATCTGGTTCACGGAGAAGTGTTTACCGATGTCACGCAGGAAGGTCAGCACGTTCATGCCGCCAAACCAGTCGTAGTTGTTGGCCGCGATAGCGGAGTTGCTGCCACAGTCGAAATCGAGGAACGGCGCGACCTGCTTGCGGATTTTCTCAACCCATTCCTGAACGGTATCTTCGGTGTTCAGTTTACGCTCGGCCGCTTTGAAACTCGGATCGCCGATAAGACCGGTTGCTCCGCCTACCAATGCCACAGGCTTGTGGCCTGCTTGCTGGAAGCGTTTCAGGCATAACAGGGGAACGAGATGCCCCAAATGCAAGCTGTCAGCGGTTGGGTCGAAGCCGCAATAGAGCGCGATCGGGCCCTGCGCCAGTCGCTCTGCTAACGCTTCCTCGTCCGTCACCTGAGCCACAAGGCCCCGCTCTTGCAATTGTTTAATCAAGTTACTGCTCGCCATCAAAGTCTCCATGTATAAAACAGACTGCACCTTAGTCGGTACACGACGTTTCGCCAGATGCGAAAGGGTCATAGAATAAAACGCCAGCCCGTGTTGTGCCAGCGCTTAAAACAACAAAATACGCAATTACGGCGCGAGTCGGTCGATTTTCCAGGCGTCGCTTTCACGCTGGTAAAGAAAACGATCGTGCAGGCGGTGTTCGCCCCCTTGCCAGAACTCCATCGACTCAATGCTGACGCGGAATCCGCCCCAGAAACTCGGCAGTGGAACTTCGCCTTGCTGGAACTTTTGTTTGAGTTCGAGGAATTTGCTTTCCAGAATGCCGCGCGCCGAAATACGGCTGGATTGTTTTGAAACCCAGGCACCAATCTGGCTGTCACGCGGACGGCTGTGGAAATATTTGACCACTTCAAGGGTGGAAAGGCGTTCCGCCTTGCCCGTGACCATCACCTGACGTTCGAGCGTATGCCAGGGGAACAACAAACTGATGCGAGGATTTTGCTCCAGATGGTGCGCTTTGCGGCTACCGAGGTTGGTGTAGAAGACCAGCCCCTTTTCATCATAATGCTTGAGCAGAACGATACGCTGGTACGGCTGACCATTCTCATCAACGGTCGCGACGACCATGGCGGTGGGATCGGCGAGTTTCGCTTCACAGGCCTGTCCGAGCCAGCGCTCAAATAAAGCCAAAGGTTCAGCAGGAAGATCGCGGCGGCGAAGGCCGCCACGGGTATATTCACGGCGCAGATGCGCGATTTGCTGCAGGTCGTCGTTATCAGACATGGCGTTTGAGAGTGTTGTCTTCGGGTAGTGCTATTGTGCGCTGCCCTTGGCAAAATCTCAACGCTTCGGATTTTGTAACTGACAGTTATTCAGGACGATACGATCGCGTTTGTAGACTGTCGCGGTGTCTCCTTTCGACCAGAAGACATAAATCCCGTCAGTGTAGCGCGCCCCTGAAGCTGAAATGCCCTGAGTCAGCGTCTGCTGTTGGTTGTCGTAAATAAAGTCGACCTGCTGGCGGGTATTATTCAGATGAACAGTTAACGGTTTTTCATCACACTGGTATTGCAGCGTGTCGGTGTTCATGCGCTCAACGAACTGGTTGTAATAGCTACAGCCGGAGAGCACCAAGGGTACAATTGCGAGGAGGAGTTTTTTCATTAGCTTGCCTTAAGACTGTCCCGGTCCCGGAGGGCAAGATGCCCTCCATAACGCTTCTAGTTTATCGGCAATGCAAGAATGACTCAGTCAGTTAACTCTGATTCTGCGGGGCGTTGGCAGGAAAAATCGCCCCTAAGACGGTTGCTTCGCTGGCTCCCGTGACAGAAGGCAGGTTGCCTGGCAGGCCTGCCAGAGTACGCCACGCCAGCCACGCAAACGCCAGGCCTTCCATATCATCGCCGCTAACGCCAGCTTCATCAGTGGTCGACACTTCAGTTCCTGGGAGCAGCGCAGCAAGACGAGCCATTAACAGAGGATTACGGCTGCCCCCGCCACAAACCAACAGGCGCTCACAACCACCACTGAGCATCACTTGCTCGCTGATAGTCACCGCGGTCAGTTCTGTCAGCGTTGTCATCACATCGACCGCGCTCACGTTTGGATGCTTCGCCAACTGACGTTCGAGCCAACCGTAGTTGAAATATTCGCGCCCCGTACTTTTCGGCGCAGGTAAGGCAAACCACGGATCGCTGAGCATTTCCTGCAAAAGAGGCAGATTGATTTTCCCGCCACTCGCCCAGGCAGCATCCTTATCATAAGGCTTACCGCACTGACGCCAGATCCACGCATCCATCAACATATTTCCAGGCCCGGTATCATGACCTTTTACCGGTAAGCCCGGACACAACAGTGACAGGTTCGCGATGCCACCGATATTCAGCACCACACGGCGCTCCAGCGGGTCCGCCAGCAATGCCTGGTGAAAGGCAGGAACCAGCGGTGCGCCCTGCCCACCCAGCGCCATATCGCGACGACGAAAATCCCCCACTACCGTCACACCTGTGCGAGCGGCAACAATGTTGTTGTCACCAATTTGCAGCGTATGCGGCGCATCGCTGTCTGGCTCATGCCAGACGGTTTGCCCATGACAGCCAATGGCAACCACATCACTGGCGGTGAGATTTTCCTGAGCCATCAACGCCAAAACCGCGTCAGCGAACAAATGCCCAAGGCGGGTATCGAGCTGACCATACTGCGACAGCGTTAATTGCTGCCCCTGGCAAATCGCCAGGATGGCCTCTTTCAGCGCAATGGGAATGGGATAGGAAAGGCTGGCTTGCTGCGCCACCATGTTGTCATCCATGGCCGCGAGGACCACATCAACCCCATCAAGGCTGGTACCTGACATTACGCCAATATAACGACCCGATTTCATACGCCTTCCTTAGTTGTGCCCGAAAGGCACACTGAAACATAAAGTCTTTCTCATTGCCACGACCGGCTGATAAAATTTAACAATCGCGCACAAAATCCCTCGAATGCTGGATTTGTTCACTGGCGAGGCGGCTGTTGACGTCTGGTTAAGATTACTGCAATTAGAATTTTCATTATAACCGCGCAGAACATATGACCGCCCAGGAAGAAATGCCATATAATTGCGAGGTAAGGATGCTCTCAAGAGCGTTACTTGGTGAACAGGAGATTCATAAATGATGTTACGTGTATTGGCCGTTTCAATGATCGGTTTAACGCTCGCGGGTTGTGTCAGCAGCAGCGGCCTGTCCGGCGACGTGTATTCCGCATCCGAAGCCAAACAAGTTCAGAATGTGACTTACGGGACTATTGTTCACGTACGTCCAGTCCAGATTCAGGGTGGTGATGATTCTAACGTCATCGGCGCTATCGGTGGCGCAGTCCTCGGTGGCTTCCTGGGCAATACCGTTGGTGGCGGCACTGGCCGTTCACTGGCAACTGCTGCGGGTGCTGTGGCTGGCGGCGTTGCGGGTCAGGGTGTTCAGGGCGCAATGAATAAAACTCAGGGCGTTGAGCTGGAAATCCGTAAAGACGACGGCAACACCATCATGGTCGTACAGAAACAGGGCGATACCCGTTTCTCTGCTGGCCAGCGTGTTGTGATGGCAAGCAACGGCAGCCAGGTGACTGTGTCCCCTCGTTAATGTTCCCGTGTGTGGCCCCTCGGCCACACACTGTTTTTACGTCTTTTCACGCTTCTCGTTATTTCCCCACAAATATTCTGCTTACTTTACATATCTGAAAGTATCCTCGCATTTAAGAGAAATAATATTTGCGCCTGCGCAATATTCATTGAACCGTAACAAAATAAACTTATCCCGTTTCAGGCTTATGCCTGCTTTTGGCTTCACACCTTGTGATGCCACTTCCCCAGGAAATTAACATGCTTGTAAAATCGTCATTCCCGATTCATCGGTTGCTGTTCTTTTTTGGTTGCTCAGTGTTTGCTGTGGGGCTGCTAAATCTTTTTTCCAGCCAGGTCATTTATCGTATTCCTGCGACAATGCCGACCCTCTTCCCTGTAATGACCATATTTTTGATGGTCTTTCATTTCCTGATCGCCAGTTTTATGGTGATGAAATACCTTTGCGATAAACACCGCCTGTACCTGATGGCCATTGCCTGTGCCTTCGGCGGCTCTGCGCTGCTGATGCTGGGGACGCTAAGCAGTTACACCGACTGGCTGCTGTGCTCACCTATCGCCAAAGTGAATTATAACGATGCGTTTATCTACTACTTTTTCCGTAATGTGATGATGGCAGTATTATTCATAGCATCAATAATTCTGTATAAATATCGTCACAGCGAAATTCATACGTTACGAAATCATATTGTTATTCTTGCTTTAATTATCGGTTTTACTGTCAGTATGCTCACACTCTCGTGGCTGTACTCCAGTCATTATGGCGGCATGCATTTATTGGTCATCGATAATCTAAGCCGTCACTTTACTTCGCTCTGGCATAACTATCTTATTAGTGCCCTGATTGCACTTTGGTGTTTGACGTTGCTCACGATGTTGGTGATCACCCGGCTCAGGAATATTTTTTGGTTTAGCGGTTACTTTTTCTGCATATTTTATATTTTTACCCTCTATATCCTTCAACCCGCTCTCTCCGTTGAGGGGTACGGCTGGTATCAGTCGCGCCTGTTTGAAACGTTCGCCACGCTGTTCCTGATCCTTATCTTGCTGTGCGATGTGTTCACTTTGTACCGTGAGTCCAACAACAAGTATGAGGACTCCTACCAGAACTCTATCCGTGACCCGATGACCCGGCTGTACAACCGCAGTTTCTTCTATGACTCGTTGAGAACGCAAATGAGTGGAGTATCAAATTCCACCCCGGTTTCTGTGATCGTCTGCGACCTTGATCATTTCAAGCGCATCAACGACCGCTACGGCCATTTGCAGGGCGATAAAGTCATCCAGTGCGTGGCGGATATCTTGCAAAATGCCGTACGTAAAGGCGACGTAGCTGCACGTATTGGCGGTGAAGAGTTTGCCCTGCTGCTCGCGAATACCGACGCGGAGAATGCACATGCAATTGCTGAGCGCATCCGTAAATCCGTATCGGTACAGGACGCACTAGATCCCGACAGAATACCGGAGCCCGTCACCATCAGCATGGGCATCTATACCGCGACGCAAGCTGAAGCCTCACAGGAAATCTGTGTTCAGCGGGCGGACGAAGCGATGTATCAGGCAAAAGAGAATGGGCGCAACCAGGTGATAGCCTGGCAGGCGTAACAATGAAAAAGGCCCTGATTTTCAGGGCCTTGTGTGTTCATTTTAGTCTCTGGATTGCAGCTCGTTGATGTTCTGCTCCAGTTTGCGGATGAGCCCAAGCAGCAAATCCAGTTCTTCCGGCGAAATACCGGAAAGGATTTCTCCCCGGGTTTTACGGATTACCGCTTCCATATCTTCAATCAGCGGCTCTGCTTTTTCAGTCAGTTTAATGCGTTTAGCACGACGGTCGTTGGCGCAGGTCTGACGCGAAATCAGGCCCTTTTCTTCCAGCTGATCCAGCGTACGAACCAGGGACGGCTGCTCGATACCAATCGCTTTAGCCAGTTGAATTTGCGACTGTTCTGGTGGGAGCTGATGAATGTTATGCAGCGTGACCCAGTGAGTCTGCGTTAATTCCAGAGGTTTGAGGCGATGGTCAATCAGAGCACGCCATATGCGCACTAATCGTGCCAGATCGGACCCTAATGGCGATTCCAATTTCATCTCCTTATAATTAGCTTGCTAAGTTATTATACTGATTTTAGAATAGTGTGCAGCATTTAAATATTCAAAACAAATGTATTGCCGCTTCGTCGCAGACTGACACAATGATTTACACTGATAATAATTCTCTCGCGCAGCCCCACTCAACCGGCGATAACGCATTTGCAAAGGATTTTTGCTCGTGAATCTGACGTTAAACAGCACCGGACTTCCCCTCCAGGACCTGGTCATCGGGGCATCCATCTACTTCCCGCCGCTGTTCAAAGCGGTGTTACTCGGTTTCTTCATCTGGCTCATTGCCCACCGTCAATTGCGCGACTGGATGTACGCAGGCGACGTCTGGCATCCTTTGCTGATGGATCTCTCTTTGTTCGCACTGGCTGTTTGCCTGTCATTACTTCTGATCGTGGTGTGGTAACGAAACCTGATGAAAAAGCTAAAATATTTCTCCACGCTGCTGGTTGCAGCGCTTGCGCTGATTGCTGTCTGGCTGATGTGGAACTACTACATGCAGTCACCCTGGACACGCGACGGGAAAATTCGCGCTGAGCAGGTCAGCATCACCCCTCAAGTGTCTGGCAGCATCGTTGAACTGGCCGTTCGTGATAACCAGAAAGTGAACGCTGGCGATACCCTTTTTCGCCTGGATCAGACGCCATTTCGCATCGCAGTGATGAATGCGCAAGCCCAGTTGGCGAAAGCGCAATCCGATAAAGCAAAAGCACAGTCCGACATGGATAAGGCCGAAGCGGATATGTTGAAAGCACGTCGCGAAGCCGACAGACGCCGCGACCTGCCCAAGAATTTTATCTCTGCTGAAGACCTGGATACAGTCAATATTGCGCTGCAAACGGCGAAAGCTGACGCGGAAGCCGCGAAAGCCAATGTTGCTGCGGCAAAAGCCAGCGCCGATGCAGCCAATGCCGCGCTGGAGCATGCCAAATGGCAGCTCAGCCAAACGGAAGTCAAAGCCCCTGTCGACGGCTGGGTCACTAATCTGTCCACCAGAACCGGCGATTACGCTTCCGTCGGCCGCCCTGTCTTTGCCCTTGTCGATAGCCATTCGTTTTACGTCGTGGGCTACTTTGAAGAAACCAAATTGCGCCACATTCAGGCCGGTGATAAAGCCAGCATTGTGCTGTACAGCAACGGCAATACGTTACAGGGTCACGTCGCCAGCATCGGACGCGCCATTTCCGATCAGAGCGTGGGCAGTGAAAGTAATCTGGTCGCAGACGTCAAACCAACCATTCCCTGGGTCCGCCTGGCGCAGCGTGTTCCGGTTCGCATTGAATTTGATAAGCTGCCCGACGATGTCGTGCTGGTTTCAGGCACTACCTGCACCGTGTCGATTGGCGGTTAATGATGACTCTCCAGGCTCTGAACTGGCGAACGCTGCCGTGGATTAAAGCGACTCGCCCACAGTGGCGGTATGCGTTGCGAAACGGCATCGCCATGTGTCTGGCGTTAAGCTTCGCTTATTACATCAACCTAGATGAACCTTACTGGGCGATGACGTCGGCAGCGGTGGTGAGCTTCCCGACCGTCGGTGGCGTTATCAGCAAAAGCTTCGGGCGTATCGCCGGCAGCCTGCTGGGTGCCTGTGCGGCAATTTTGATTGCCGGGCACACTATGACAGACCCGTGGTTTTTCCTGTTAAGCATGTCGGCCTGGATTGCCTTTTGCACCTGGGCCTGTGCCATGTTTATGAACAATGTGGCCTACGCCTTTCAGCTTGCCGGTTATACCTGCGCCATCATCGCCTTCCCTCTGGTTAATCTTGTTGAAGCCTCGCAGCTTTGGGAGATAGCCCAGGCACGCGTCTGTGAAGTGATTGTGGGCATTATCAGCGGCGCGCTGATGATGATGATCATGCCGAGTACTTCCGATGGCACCGCGCTGCTGACAGCGCTGAAGAGAATGCATGCACGCATCCTCGAACACGCGAGTTTACTCTGGCAGCCAGAAAACAGCGATGCCGTGCGTACCGCTCACGAAAGCGTCATCGGTCAGATCCTGACCATGAATCTGCTGCGTATTCAGGCGTTCTGGAGCCACTATCGTTTTCGTCGCCAGAACAGCTTGCTGAACTATCTTCTGCATCAGCAACTGCGTTTGACCAGCGTGATTTCCAGCCTGCGCCGTATGCTGATGAACTGGCCAACGCCACCTGAAAATACCCGCGAAGTGCTGGAGAATCTGTTTGCGGAGCTGGCAAAGCCCAGCGCGGATGCCTATACCGTGGCCCGAATTATTGCCCCTTTAGCGCCAGACGACCCGCTGGATTTTCGTCACCATGCCTTCTGGCATCGGCTGCGCTATTTCTGCCGACTTTATTTGTCGTCCAGCCGCTGGCTTCAACGGCTGGAAAATGCCTCCGCCATCACCGAATTTGATGTTCCAAAGGCACCAGCTCTGGCGCGTCGTACAGACCATGCCGAAGCTTTGCTCAATGGCGTACGTACGTTTATTGCACTGGTGATGGTTGGCGCATGGGCTATCAACGCACAATGGTCTTCTGGCCCGGCAGCCCTGACGTTAGCGGCGATATGCTGTGTGCTTTATTCCATTTCCCCTTCGCCGTTTAATTCGCTGACCCTGTTGCTGCGCACCTTGCTGCTGCTTTCGCTGTTTAGTTTTGGGGTGAAATTCGGTTTGATGGTGCAGATAAGCGACCTCTGGCAGTTCCTGTTGTTCCTGTTCCCGTTGATTATCACCATGCAATTGCTGAAATTGCAGATGCCGAAGTTCGCCGGGTTATGGGGACAAATGATTGTTTTTATGGGCTCGTTTATCGCGGTGTCCAATCCGCCAGTGTATGACTTTGGCAGTTTCCTCAACGACAATCTGGCAAAAATTCTGGGGGTCGGTCTGGCGTGGCTGGCCTTTGCGGTACTGAAGCCCGGGTCGGATGCTCGCAAAAGCCGACGCCATATCCGTTCGTTACGCCGCCATTTTGTCGACCAGCTCAGCCGCCATCCTCAGCAAAGCGAACATGAATTTGAGTCGCTGGTGTATCACTACATTAGCCAGTTGAGTAACAGCCAGGACGCGATGGCCAGGCGCTGGTTGTTGCGCTGGGGCGTGGTGTTACTCAACTGCTCCCATGTCGTCTGGCAGCTTCGTGACTGGCAAACCCGCTCCGATCCGCTTGTTCAGGTACGCGACCTCTGCATCTCTTTGCTGCGGGATGTGATGAGCGAGCGCGGCGTTCAGCAGCGCCCGCTGGCCTCAGCGCTGAAAGAATTGCAGCGAATTTATGAGGCGCTGGGTCACCACCACCAGCCTGCGGCCCGGGAGCTAGCGGCGATTGTGTGGCGGTTATACTGCTCGCTGTCGCAGCTTGAGCAGGCACCACAGGCTGGCACAATAGAGACTCCGGCTACTTAATCACGCCACAGGCAAAGCGCGCCCCGCCACCGCCGAGCGGTTTTGGCTGATCGGACATGTTATCCCCACCGACGTGGATCATCAGCGCTTTGCCTTCTACCTCATCCAGTTTTTTCAGACGAGGCGCCAGCACAGGCTGTGTCGCTTTGCCATCCTGCGCCACCACTAACAGCGGCAAATCCCCCAGGTGCCCCATTCCGGTTGGACCTTCATGTTTTCCGGTGTGATCCGGGTCCAGATGCCCACCAGCGGCTTCTGCGGCGGTGGCTTTTCCGTCTTTCATCGCGGGCTGGCAACTACCATTCATATGAACATGGAATCCGTGCTCGCCGGGCGGTAATGCTTTCAGATCCGGCGCAAACTCCAGGCCTTTGTCTGTTTCGGTGATTTTTACTTTGCCGATGGATTGCCCCACGGCCTGTGAAGTGACCAGATTCATTTCAACTTCGGTGCTGGCAGCGAACGCACTGGTTGAAATGGCGAGGGTAAGAAATGCCAATGTAACTTTCTGCATAAGACCTCCATAAAAAAGGTGTCGCTGTTAAGTCTAAACCAGCGACACCTTTTTGAGCGGAAAGTCAGATTTACGGTACGTCGTAACCCAGCGCCGCTTTACGAATGCGGAACCACTGCTGACGGGTCATTTCAAGAGACTCGGCGGCAATGGCAGAACGAACACGCTCGATTTTGCCGGAACCGATAATCGGCAGCGGTTGTGATGGCAGACGCATCACCCACGCGTACACCACCTGCTCAATGCTTTGGGCATTCAGTTCTTCCGCCACTTTCGCCAGTTCATCACGCAGCGGCTGGAAGCTCTCATCATTGAACAAGCTACCGCCACCCAGACAAGACCACGCCATTGGGCGGATACGTAATTGTTGTAGCTGATCCAGCGTGCCATCCAGCAACAGCGGTTGATGTACTGGAGACAGTTCAACCTGGTTTGTCGCCAGGGTAAACGGCAGGCGGGATTGCAGCAGTGAGAATTGCGCTGGGGTAAAGTTAGACACACCAAAATGACGAACTTTGCCGCTCTGGTGCAGCTCAGTGAAGGCTTCAGCCACTTCGTCTGCATCCATCAGCGGATCAGGACGGTGGATCAGCAGTAAATCGAGGTGGTCGGTCGCCAGGTTAACCAGTGACTGTTCGGCGCTGCGAACGATATGGTCGCGATCGGTGATGTAGTGCCCTATCGCATGTTCAGGGCGAGCCGTGGTGGCGATGCCACATTTGCTGACCACTTCCATACGGGAACGCAGGTGTGGCGCAAGCTTCAGGGCTTCACCAAAGGCCGCTTCACACAGGTAGCCACCGTAAATATCGGCGTGATCGACCGTGGTAATACCCAGATCGAGATGCTCTTCAATAAAGCTTACCAGCTGGCGCGGGGACATGTTCCAGTCCATCAGACGCCAGTAACCCATTACAAAACGGGAGAATTCCGGGCCATTTGGCGCGAGAGTAATACGCTGAACCATCAAAGCTTCCTCAACAGAAAAATTTCATCGAGTATACGCACATTTGCGCTCAAAACAGTGAGGGCTGCTCAGGATCTTCGGCTTCTGAGGGTTTGTTTGCGCGGATTTTGCGCAGCAGACGCTGACGGCAAAGGCGAAGCACCTCCTGCTTTTGCGTGTCGCTCATGGTTTGCCACTGGAAACGCTCGTCGCGGCTGCGCATACAGCCACGGCAATAGCCGCGTTCATCCGACTGGCAAATGCCCCGGCACGGGCTTTGTACCGGGAAAAACTCCAGTTGTTCTGCCACACCGCCCCCTGTTTATCGCTTCTTCTCATTGAAGCCTGAGAATCGCCATCCTGCAACCGGAATCATTATCTTGCTGGCAAAGAAGGAAAAAGCGTGGTGTTTCCTTCTTTGTGGTAAGCAGCCGAAAATCAATGAATTGATTTTCCTGATTTTTTTAATGGGCAGAGAATGACAACTCTGTGCCCTCACCCTTTCACCCTCAGCCACATTCATTTTCCTCTTGCATTAGACCGATCGGTCTACTACAGTGTGCCGTATGAGCAGACAGACCGAACATGACACCCGCGAACATATCCTCGCCACCGGCGAGACGTTGTGTATGCATCGCGGCTTTACCGGAATGGGATTAAGCGAACTCCTGAAAACGGCAGAAGTGCCGAAGGGTTCGTTTTATCACTATTTCCGCTCTAAAGAAGCCTTTGGTGTGGCGATGCTGGAGCGGCACTATGCCGACTATCATCGTCGTCTGGCGGAGCATTTTACATCCGGCGCAGGTAACTGCCGCGACAGGCTTCTGGCCTACTATCAGCATACGCTGAACCAGTTCTGCCAACAGGGCATCATCAGCGGCTGCCTGACAGTAAAGTTATCGGCCGAAGTGTGCGACCTCTCGGAAGTGATGCGCACCGAAATGAACAAAGGGGCCAGCCAGATTATTGTCCTGCTGACCCATGCGCTTGAAGATGGCCGAAAGGAAGGCAGTCTGACCTTCCAGGGCGATGCCCATACCCAGGCTGAAGTGCTCTACTCCTTATGGCTGGGCGCCAATCTTCAGGCCAAGATTTCCCGCAGTTCAACGCCGCTGGAAAGCGCGCTCGAACATGCAAAGACTATGATTGCCGCGCCTGGGCTGTAACAGGCGTTTTTATTTAATGAATCACTAGACGACCGGTCTATTCAGGAGTTATCGATGTCTCAACAGAAACTGTTTACCCCGCTGAAGGTCGGTGCGATCACCGTCCCTAACCGTGTCTTTATGGCCCCGCTGACTCGTCTGCGCAGCATTGAGCCGGGTGACATCCCTACGCCGCTGATGGGTGAATATTATCGCCAGCGTGCAAGCTCTGGTCTGATTATCTCTGAGGCCACGCAAATTTCTGCCCAGGCCAAAGGCTACGCTGGCGCACCGGGCCTGCACAGCCCGGAACAAATCGCCGCATGGAAAAAAATCACCGAAGGCGTTCACGCTGAAAACGGCCACATGGCTGTTCAACTGTGGCACACCGGCCGTATCTCTCACACCAGCCTGCAACCTGGCGAACAAGCTCCGGTTGCGCCGTCTGCCCTGAACGCAGGTACACGTACTTCCCTGCGTGATGCCAATGGCAACGCTACTCGTGAAGACACTTCCACACCACGTGCACTGGAACTCGAAGAGATCCCAGGCATCGTGAACGATTTCCGTCAGGCGGTGGCTAATGCTCGCGAAGCCGGTTTCGACCTGGTCGAACTGCACTCTGCACACGGTTATCTGCTGCATCAATTCCTGTCACCTTCTGCGAACCATCGTACCGATCAGTACGGCGGCAGCATTGAAAACCGCGCCCGTCTGGTACTGGAAGTGGTCGATGCCGTGAGCAAAGAGTGGAGCGCCGACCGCATCGGTATTCGCGTTTCCCCAATTGGTTCTTTCCAGAACACCGACAACGGTCCGAACGAAGAAGCTGACGCGCTGTACCTGATTGAAGAGCTGGGTAAACGCGGCATTGCTTACCTGCACATGTCAGAGCCTGACTGGGCTGGCGGCCAGCCGTATACCGAAGAATTCCGTCGTAAAGTACGCGAACGTTTCCATGGCCCAATCATCGGGGCTGGCGCTTATACACCAGAGAAAGCCGAAGACCTGATCGCTAAAGGGCTTATTGATGCCGTCGCATTTGGTCGTGCTTACATTGCCAACCCTGATTTGGTCGCACGCCTTGAGCGTAAAGCGGAACTGAACCCTCAGCGTCCGGAAAGCTTCTACGGCGGCGGCGCGGAAGGTTACACCGATTACCCTACACTCTGATCCTCGCATTGATAGCGGCGGCTATCCGCCTCTATACTCTACGTTCTGGTTTATCAAACAATAGTTTAAGGGGAAGAGAATGCGCCTACTTCACACCATGCTGCGTGTTGGCGATTTGCAACGCTCCATCGAGTTTTACACCAACGTGTTAGGCATGAAGCTGCTGCGCACCAGCGAAAACCCGGAATATAAATACTCCCTCGCTTTCGTTGGCTACGGCCCGGAAACCGAAGAAGCGGTGATCGAACTGACTTACAACTGGGGCGTCGACAGCTACGACCTTGGTACCGCTTATGGTCACATCGCGCTGAGCGTCGATAACGCGGCAGAAGCCTGCGAGCGCATCCGCAATAATGGCGGTAACGTGACTCGTGAAGCGGGTCCGGTTAAAGGCGGCACCACGGTCATCGCCTTTGTGGAAGACCCGGATGGCTATAAAATCGAACTGATAGAAGCGAAAGACGCGGGCAAAGGCCTCGGTCAATAACTTCTCAGGGCGCATAAGCGCCCTTTTTTACACCTGCCTTTACTGCAACATTCGGCAAAATTTGCCATAATGCGCGCTCATTTTTTCCAGTCTAAGAGATCCAGATGTCCGACAACGCTCAACGTAACGCACTGTGCGACCGCTTCCGTGGTTTTTATCCTGTAGTCATTGATGTCGAAACCGCAGGCTTTAATGCCAAAACGGATGCACTGCTCGAAGTGGCGGCTGTGACGTTAAAAATGGATGAGGAAGGCTGGCTGATGCCGGACAGCACGCTGCATTTTCATGTTGAGCCTTTTGAAGGCGCAAACCTGGTTCCTGAAGCGTTGGCCTTTAACGGCATTAACCCGAATGACCCTGAACGCGGCGCGGTGAGCGAATATGATGCGCTGCACGCCATCTTCAAAGAAGTGCGTAAAGGCATGAAGGATCAAGAGTGCAATCGCGCGATCATGGTGGCGCACAACGCCACGTTTGATCACAGCTTTATGATGGCTGCTGCTGAACGCGCAGGCTTGAAGCGCAATCCGTTCCATCCGTTCGTGACGTTTGATACCGCCGCACTGAGCGGGCTCGCGCTGGGTCAAACCGTCCTGTCAAAAGCGTGCATCGCCGCAGGCATGGAATTTGACGGCACCAAAGCGCACTCCGCACTGTATGACACCGAACAAACGGCTCAGCTGTTCTGTGAAATCGTCAATCGCTGGAAGCGTCTTGGCGGCTGGCCGCTGCCGATAGCGGAAGAACAAGCGTAAAAAACGGCCCACTGGCGAAAACGTCGTTCAGGTGGTTGATGTGAAAAGGGGGTCATGTTCAGCATGACCCCCTTTTCACATCATTATTCCGCAGGCGGCTGTAAGAAGATCCAGCATGCTCATTTTTCATCATTAACTATATTCTGCACTTGTAATGATCGACCAACATTATATTTATTAAACACCCATAAACAAAATGTATATTTCTGACTCAAATGCCGATTAACCCTATGATTCATGGAGAAAGTGTTTAGGATTCAACATCGTCTAAAAGATAATATTGCCCATGCAACTTAAATGAACCACGAATAATACGACCGCCTTGCCCACTCTTAAACATTTCCAACACAAATATAAACCACCTGAGTAAATTAATAATTAAGTATCACTTATGCATTATACGCCCATCGCCATGATAAAGTTGCCTTGCAACCAAGTTTATTGGGCCGATTTAATATTCTTAATATTGAGCTCATTACCTTATTGCGTGACTCATCACATACATGATGTGGTGTCTGACTCGCTCATTTATTGAGCGTTATAAATCTTATTTAGTCTAAAGGATTATGTCTAATGTTTAATAAGACGCTTCTTGCAGTCGCGACTGCAACTCTTCTTTCCAGCGCTGTTTTTAGTGCCTCCGCTGCCGATGAAGGTCACGGTAAAATATCATTCGAAGGGATCGTCATTTCTGCGCCATGCTCCATCGCGCCGGGTGACGAAGATCAGACCATTAATCTGGGTGAAGTGGCTGATACCGCGCTGAACGGTGATAAATATTCTTTGCCGGTTGATGTCAACATTCACCTTCAGGACTGCACCTTAGGGACTATCTCCAAAGTTGACGTGACCTTTACCTCAGCCAATGCAGACGCAACCACTAACCTGCTGAAAAACACCTCTGAAGGTAACTATGGTGGGGCGACAGACGTCGGCGTACGTCTGTTGACTGAAGGTAATGAAAATGTGGTGATGGGCGCACCTCAGGAAATCACTCTCGCACCGGATAGCTCTTATCAGGTCCTGAGCTTTAAAGCGCGTATGGAATCCCCAGAAAACACAGCCACACCCGGTAACGTAACCACTGACGTTAACTATGTTCTGGCTTACAACTAATCACTTGCGTACGAAATAATGTGTGATTCAAGCCGGTGAGGTCATCACCGGCTTTTTGGCCTTTTATTACGAGAAAAGGATTTTATGAACATCACGTTTATAAAACGAATGCCAGAAAAACCGCTTTATTTAATAAAACGGTCTCTGTGTCCGATACTTATAGCCGTGTTTGTGGCGATGCCTGCGTGGGCGGTAGAATTTAATACCGGCATGATCGATGCAGACGATAAGGAAAATATCGACCTCAGCCAGTTTGAGAAAAAAGGATTTATCCCGCCGGGTGTTTACGTGGTGCAAGTTGACATCAATAAAAAGAAATTACCGAATTCCTGGTCAATCGAGTGGGTGAAAGCGGATACCGAGAGTGGATCGCAAATCTGCCTGACAAAGAAGGATTTACTGCTTTTCGGGTTTGCCGATGACTTTATTCAATCGTTGCACGCCACGGGCGAACAAGGATGCCTGGACTTTTCCCGTAAGCCTGAACTCATCATCCGGCTGGATAAAGCAGAGATGGTGGTGACCATTGTAGCGCCACAGGCATGGATGAAATATCAGGCAACCAACTGGACGCCGCCGGAGTTCTGGGATGACGGCATCGCTGGAGTGATCCTCGATTACAACGTTTATGCCAGCCAGTATGCCCCCGACGACGGTGACAAAAACCAGAGTGTCAGCTCTTACGGCACACTGGGTTTCAACCTTGGCGCATGGCGTTTGCGTTCTGATTATCAATACGACAAATCATATGAAGACGGTCACTCAACGAACAGCCACAGCAGCATGGACCGCACTTATCTGTTTCGCCCTATTCCGTCTATTGCCTCGAAACTGACGTTAGGCCAGTACGACCTGAATTCTGATCTCTATGATACGTTCCATTTTACCGGCGCTTCGCTCGAGAGCGATGACAATATGCTGCCTCCGGATTTGCAAGGATACGCACCGCAAATTTCCGGCATCGCGCAGACTAACGCCAAAGTCACAGTGACCCAAAACGGGCGTATGGTTTACCAGACTACCGTGCCGCCAGGGCCGTTCAATATTGCCGATATTGGCGACACGTTCCAGGGTCAGCTTGATGTGACAGTGGAAGAGGAAGATGGACGAAAAAATACCTTCCAGGTCGGTTCATCGTCTATTCCGTTCCTGACGCGTAAAGGACAGGTACGTTACAAAGCGTCGACAGGTAAACCGACCTCAGTGGGCCATACCGACGTTAATAATCCGCTGTTCTGGACCAGTGAATTCTCCTGGGGATGGACAGGAAATACTTCGCTGTACGGTGGGGTCTTGCTGACCGCGGAAGATTACCAGGCAGCTACAGTCGGTGTGGGCGTTAACCTTAATAGCTTTGGCTCTCTTTCCTTCGACGTGACGCGTGCACAGGCCACTTTGCAAACTGACAAGAACGAAAATAATGAAGATCAACGCGGCTACAGCTATCGGGTCAACTACGCCAAGCGATTCGAATCAACGGGCAGTCAGGTCACTTTTGCCGGCTACCGTTTCTCGGATAAAGAATTTGTCACCATGAGCGAGTATTTGTCGGCTCGTAACGGTGATGATTCAACGAACAATCAGAAAGAAAACTACGTGCTGTCGTTCAACCAATACATTGAACCCCTGGCGATGAACGCCTATCTCAACCTGACCCGTAATACCTATTGGGACGAGTCCTCCAGCACTAATTATACGGTCTCCATTAGCCGTAACTTCGATATTAGCGGTTTCAAAGGCATCTCTGCTTCATTGTCAGTTGGCCGCTCTACATGGGATGACAAAGAAGAAACCCAGTATTACCTCTCGTTTTCAATTCCGCTGGAGCAGAACCGCAGCCTGTCCTGGAGCATGCAGAAAAATGGCAGCGACAGTCTCTCCCAAACGGTGTCTTACTACGATTCCTCAGACCGCGATAATAGCTGGAACATTTCAGCGGCGGGCGACGAAAGTGATTTTCGCAAGGCAGAGCCCACGTTTCGTGGCAGCTACCAGCATTACTCTCCCTACGGCCGTTTGAGCGTTAACGGCAGCGTACAGCCCAATGAATATCGTTCAATGACCGCGGGCTGGAATGGCTCGTTCACCGCCACACGTCATGGTATGGCGCTCCATGATAACTCCAACGGCAATAACGCCAGAATGATGGTGGATACCGATGGTATTGCCGGCGTGCCACTAAGCGACAGGCGCACTGTGACCAATCAGATGGGGATTGCGGTGACGAATTCAGTCAGCAATTACACCACGTCTACCGTCCGGGTAGACAGCGATAAGTTACCCGACGGTATTGATATTAATAACTCCGTGTTTAACACCACTCTGACCGAAGGTGCCATCGGTTATGTAAAACTGAATACCACCCAGGGTTATCAGATAGTCGGCATTGTCAGGCTGGCAAATGGTCGTTTCCCTCCTCTGGGCGTCACGGTGGTGGACACGGCCAGTGGCAAGGATGTCGGACTGGTGGCTGACGACGGCTATGTGTATCTCAGTGGGATTCAGGAAGACAGCAAATTACGCCTGCAGTGGGGCGAGAACACCTGCGAGATATCACCACCGAATCACAGTAATACAGACGACCAGACCCTTATTTTACCTTGTAAAACAGTAAACTAATTCAGGAAGAATCAGATGAAACCAACATTGTTAATGAAAGGACTTTTAGGTTTACTCAGCGTGTGTTCAGTGGCGAATGCCACGGTATCACCGGACAGAACGCGAATTATCTTTAATGAAACGGATAAGAGCATCACCATCAAGTTAATCAATCAGAGCAAGACACAGCCTTACCTGGCACAATCATGGGTTGAAGATAATAAGGGGCAAAAGACACGAAATTATGTCTCTCCGCTTCCGCCATTATTGCGTCTTGAACCCGGAGAGCAAAGCCAGGTTCGCCTGATGGGGCAACCCACGCTGAAACAACTGCCGACGGACAGAGAGACGCTTTTTTACTACAACATGCGTGAGATCCCACCCCGTACACAGCAGAAAAATGTCATGCAGTTGGCCATGCAGAGTCGTTTGAAATTATTCTGGCGGCCTAAAGCGATTGTGCTGAAAGAAGGGCAAGCTATCGCAATGGACAAGGTTGCGATTTCGCGTACGGCATCCGGCATCACGGTTAAAAACGGTACCCCCTATCACATCACCGTCGGGTATATCGGAATTGATGGTAATACCCTTTTTCCTGGTACTAAGGGCTTTATGATCCCTCCCTTTGAGCAAAACAGTTCAGAGATAAAGAATATCCCCGCAACCTTCCAGATTGGGTATATCGGCGACTACGGCGGTTTAAACATGTTTCAGGTCAACTGCACGTCTGTCCAGCCTGTTTGCCACAGCGAACCAGTGAAAAAGGGTAAGTGATGAAAACCATTATTGCGCTGCTGTGCTCATTACTGCTGCTGGCGTCTTCATCTTCATGGGCTGTTTTATGCTACAAAGATGTGGCCAACGGACAGACAGAAGTCACCACCGAATTACCCAGTTTTACGGTGCCTTCTAACGCGGTACCCGGAAGTAAAATATGGGAAAGCTCAGACACTAACGTGACTGTTTATTGCGACAAAGCAACAGGCTGGACCAAAACCGACCAGTCAGAAAATGTCTTCGCGTGGATTAAACTGACGGCAAAAAACAGCGCTGACATGCTCAATAATCCCTATTTCAATTTTGGTGTCACTTATAACGGTGTGGATCATGAGGGCATTGATGAAGGCATTGATACCGGCCAGTGTCTGGATAAATACGAGGAATATTATGATGGTATCTGGCACGATCCTGTCTGCAATGGCAGCACGGTGCAGAAAAGTGTCACCTTTCCCGCCCGATTCCGCTTATATGTAAAGCTGAAATCTTTTCCACCCGATCCCGACGCCGTGTATAACTTCGGCACGGTTAACGTATTGCAGTTCGATGGTAAAGGCGGCGCTAATCTCTCCAATGCAAAGAACCTGCATTACAGCATTGATGGTCTGGATCATGTGCACTTTTTGGATTGCGGGGTCGATATTCAAATCTTCCCGGAAAACCAGACCGTTAATTTTGGCCAGGTGAGTAATGTCGACGTGATATCGCAAAAAGCGCCGTTTAGCATTTCAACCATTCGTGATGCCACCGCCGCCTGTTCAGAGCAGTTTGATGTCACCCTGAGCTTTAACACCGACGAGCTTTACGACCCCAGCCATGTGGATATGCAGAATGGGTTATTGATGCAAATACGCGACGAAACCTTGGGAGAAGACCTTCTGATGAATACCTACTATCCCTTTGCTACCTACTATCCTGGCGGCAGTTACAACACCATCACCCACAATTACACGGCAAAACTATCCAAAAACCCGGAAAAACCCATCGAGACAGGTCCCTTCAGCCAGGATTTGGTGTTGAAGATTAACTATCAGTAATCACAAAAAAAACGGCTGCCCACGAAGTGACCAGCCGTTTTTTCATCGCCAACCAGAGGCTTACTCTGCCGTCTGCTCGTCGTCTTTATACTTCGCCGCCGTCTCTTTGATCAGCGGTTGCAGTTCACCGCGCTGGTACATCTCAATGATGATGTCACAGCCGCCAACCAGTTCGCCATCAACCCACAGCTGTGGGAAAGTTGGCCAGTTAGCGTATTTCGGCAGCTCGGCACGGATGTCCGGGTTTTGCAGGATATCAACGTAAGCAAAGCGCTCGCCACAAGCAGACAGCGCCTGAACCGCCTGAGCAGAGAAACCACAGCTTGGCAGCTTCGGAGACCCCTTCATATACAGAAGGATTGGGTTTTCAGCGATTTGGGCCTGGATTTTCTCAAGAGTCGTACTCATTGTCTTGCTTCCTTAAACTTCTTTTTATGACAGGTGTCAGCCAGTGTAACGCCAACCTCAACTGTCAGAAAATAACATTTTGTTCACTCAATTGCATTTTACATCCGGTGTCGTGAAGTTGCCTCAAAAATATGTCTTTATCGGCAAACGCCTACTAATGCTGAGCATTTTCCCACCACCTTATGTCAACTTTGACGCATTTTTTTGCAGTCGCTAACGAAACAGAGCATCCGATACAAAAAGTCTATTAACAATCGTGGTTTTTATGCATTAGAATCGATGCGTTTTGTCAATCATACCCAGGCATGACTGTTTTATGCCTGATTCACAGAGGAACGCTGGGTGGCGCGGATAAATAAAATCTCGATCACGCTCTGTGCTTTACTGTTTACATCGTTGTCCATTACGCCTTTGTCGCATGCGTCAGAGCAGGCGCGTTCGTCTGCATCTCAAAAATCCCATCAGGCGAAAGGCACAGACCGTAAAAAGAAAACGAGCAGTAATAAAAGCAAAACCACCGCAAAGAATACCAGCAAGAAAAAAACCAGCACTCTGAAGTCCAAAGCCCCGGTTCAAAGCAAGCGCACTTCCTCCAGCAGTAAAACCGCTTCTACCCGCCGCACGCACAGCGCCGCATTAAAAACCGCTTCGGCGAAAATGGTACAGAAATGCACCGTGCGTAAGGGCCATAAGAAGAAGTGTGTGACTGAAGAAATGAAACCGCTGACCATCGCCGATGCGCATAAAGTCCGCGTGCAGAAAGCGCAGAAAACCGCAATGAACAAGCTGATGGGTCAGATTGGTAAGCCGTATCGCTGGGGTGGCACTTCCCCTCGTACGGGCTTTGATTGTAGCGGTCTGGTGTATTACGCCTACAAAGACCTGGTAAAATTCCGCATTCCACGCACCGCCAATGAAATGTATCACCTGCGTGATGCCCGTGCGGTTGATCGTGGCGAATTGCAAAGTGGTGACCTGGTGTTCTTCCGCACCCGCGGTCGCGGCACGGCTGACCACGTTGGCGTGTATGTTGGCAACGGCAAATTCATTCAGTCACCTCGTACCGGTCGCGATATTCAAATCACTTCCCTGAGCGAAGATTACTGGGCAAACCACTACGTCGGCGCTCGCCGCGTGATGACGCCTAAAACCATTCGCTGATCCCTGCCCTGTCGCCAGCCGACAGGGTAAGTTCCTCTTTTGCCACTTCTTTTAATTTGTTACCCTATCCCTACTCAATACAAGGTTATTGAGCCATAAATCAGAACAATAGGGAGAAGAAGCAATGTCGTTCGAATTACCTGCTTTACCGTATGCGAAAGACGCACTGGCGCCGCACATTTCCGCTGAAACGCTGGAATACCATTACGGCAAACACCACCAGACCTATGTCACCAACCTGAACAACCTGATCAAGGGCACCGCGTTTGAAGGCAAAACGCTGGAAGAGATCGTGCGCACTTCTGAAGCTGGCGTGTTCAACAACGCGGCTCAGGTGTGGAACCACACTTTCTACTGGCATTGCCTGGCACCCAATGCCGGTGGTGAACCGACCGGCGAAGTGGCTGCTGCCATCAATGCCAGCTTCGGCAGCTTTGCTGACTTCAAGGCACAGTTCACCGATGCCGCTATCAAGAACTTCGGAGCTGGCTGGACCTGGCTTGTAAAAAAAGCAGATGGCAAACTGGCGATTGTTTCTACGTCTAACGCGGGTACCCCGCTGACCACTGACGCGAAGCCGCTGCTGACCGTTGATGTGTGGGAACACGCTTACTACATTGACTACCGTAACGCCCGTCCGAACTACCTCGAACATTTCTGGGCGCTGGTAAACTGGGAATTCGTTGCCAAAAACCTGGCGGCGTAATGCCTTGCCCGGCGGCGACGGTCGCCGGGCATTGACTCAAAGACTGACGTGCACTTCTTCTGGCTGGCGACGGCCACTAAACAACACCACCATTAATGCCAACCCGGCGATAATCGCCCCCATCACAGGGACAAAGCTGTAGCCCAACCCACCAGAGATGACTGCGCCGCCCGCTGCCGCGCCTAACGCATTTCCCAGGTTGAACGCCCCGATGTTGACGGAGGAAGAAAGCCCTGGTGCTTCGTGCGCAACACGCATAACTCGCATCTGCAACGGTGGTACCACCGCAAAAGTTGCCGCGCCCCAAACCACCATGCTGACAGCTGCGCCCACTTCACTTTGCGCAAGCCATGGTATCGCGACCATGACAGCAATCAACAGCAGCAGGAAACCTTTCAGCGTCGCGGTGACGGAACGGTCAGCAAATTTACCGCCAAGGTAGTTACCGATGGAAAAGCCTACGCCAATCAACACCAGCATCGCCGTCACGAACAACGGGGATGCGTGAGTAATGGTGTGCAGCACCGGGGAAATATAGGTATACAGCGTGAACATTGCGCCAGCGCCCAGCACCGTGGTCAACAGTGCGGTCAGCACCTGAGGGCGGACCAACACGGAGAGTTCCTGCTTCACGTCAGGACGTTCACCGCTGCTGCCTTTCGGTAAGGAGAACCACAGGCTCGCCATCGCCACCACGCCCAGCCCCGCCGTGGCAAGGAATGACATGCGCCAGCCAATGGTTTCACCCAGCCAGGTGGCAGCAGGCACACCGCCGATATTGGCAATCGTCAGGCCCATAAACATGGTTGCGACCGCGCTGGCCTGTTTATGTTTCGGCACCACGCTTGCGGCCACCACCGACCCAAGGCCAAAGAAAGCGCCATGGTTCAGGCTGGTAATGATGCGAGAAAGTAACAGCGTGGTGTAATCAGGCGCGATGGTCGAGAGCACATTGCCGAGGGTAAAAATCGCCATCAGGAAGATCAGTGCATTACGGCGAGCACGATGTGACAACAGCAACGTCATCAACGGTGCCCCAACCATCACGCCAATGGCATACGCGCTGATCAGCATCCCCGCGACAGGAATGGAGACGTCGACCCCTTTAGCAATCACCGGCAGCAGCCCCATCGGAGAGAATTCCGTGGTGCCGATACCAAAAGCCCCAATTGCCAGTGCCAGCAGGGGAAAGTTGAGTTTCATGTTGTGACTCCGGTAAGCCATCCTGAAGTGATGGCGCGACAGCAGAAGTCAAAAGCATGACATCAATCACAAAAAAACAAAAGTGAACGAAATGGCAAAAGATTTTTGCGAAAATGATAACAATCTAAGGAAGGGGTCACGGAGGAAGCGTGGGCTTCCTCCGCGTAAATCAGTGCAGGACTGCAGTCAGTGCGCCAATGATGATCACACCCAGGGCAAAAACGGTCGTCATCAACGAGAGCTTCAGGTCGGTACTCATCAATTTTTCTCCTTTTAATCCCCACAACAAAAGTGAGCTTGCTCATTTTTGCACAATTATGCGTAAAAATCTTCCAGGTTTTGGGCCCATAACGATTTTTCTCTTTCCCTTTGCCTCAGAATCAGACAAAATTCCACGCTAATTTAAAAGCGTAGCAGCCATTGACCCCCTCCCGTCGTCCTGTGTTGTTTCCCGGCGTACCGCAATTGAAATGAATTGCACTCAGGGTGTGTAAAGGCAAACGTTTTCGTGTCGATAATCAGGCGTAAGGAAAGGGTCTGGAGTGAGAGCGAATGGCAACAATTAAAGATGTAGCGAAGCGCGCAAACGTTTCCACTACAACTGTATCACATGTAATTAACAAGACGCGTTTCGTTGCGGAAGAGACTCGCAACGCGGTGTGGGCGGCCATTAAAGAGCTGCACTATTCCCCAAGCGCCGTGGCTCGCAGCCTGAAAGTGAACCACACCAAAACCATTGGTCTGCTGGCAACCAGCAGCGAAGCCGCCTATTTTGCGGAAATTATCGAAGCCGTTGAGAAAAACTGCTTCGAAAAAGGCTACACCCTGATTTTGGGTAATGCCTGGAACAACCTGGAAAAACAGCGTGCCTATCTGTCGATGATGGCGCAAAAACGTGTCGATGGCCTGCTGGTGATGTGCTCTGAATACCCGCAATCCGTGCTCGATATGCTTGAAGAATATCGACATATTCCGATGGTGGTGATGGACTGGGGCGAATCAAAAGCGGACTTCACTGACTCCGTTAACGATAACGCTTTCCAGGGTGGCTACCTGGCCGGTCGTTATCTGATTGAACGCGGTCACCGTGATATTGGCGTGATCCCAGGCCCAATGGAGCGCAATACCGGCGCGGGTCGCCTGGCCGGCTTCATGAAAGCCATGGAAGAAGCGCAGGTTAAGATCCCGGAAAGCTGGATTGTGCAGGGTGATTTCGAGCCTGAATCAGGCTATCGCGCCATGCAGCAAATCCTTGCGCAACAGCCTCGCCCTACTGCCGTCTTCTGCGGTGGCGATATCATGGCGATGGGCGCACTGTGCGCCGCCGATGAAATGGGCTTGCGCGTTCCGCAGGACATTTCCGTGATTGGCTACGATAACGTGCGCAACGCGCGCTTCTTTACCCCTGCGCTGACCACCATCCACCAGCCTAAAGATTCACTGGGTGAAGCGGCGTTTGACATGCTGCTGGACCGCATCGTCAACAAGCGTGAAGAGTCGCAGTCAATTGAGGTGCATCCTCGTCTGATCGAGCGCCGTTCTGTCGCCGACGGTCCGTTCCGCGACTACCGCCGTTAAAACGATAAGGAGCCGGTTATGCCGGCTCCTCAAGTTGCTGACAAAGAAGGAAAAAGCGTGGTTTTTCCTTCTTCGTGGTGAGCAGCCGAAAATCAATAAATTGATTTTCCTTGTTTTTTTGGATAACAACGCTTTACTCGTTAGCGATTTGTGATCGGACTCAGGAGCCGGTTATGCCGGCTCCTGCAACCATTCCTTATTCAACGTTTCACTGTCGCCCAGATACTCCAGCAGCCAGGTTAACGCCGGTGACATATCATTTTGTTGCCAGGTCAGGCAGCAAGCTGCATCCGGAAACGGGTTTTCCAGTTCAAGTGCCACCCACTCGCCGCTGTCAATCCACGGGCGAGCAAAATGCCCCGGCACCATCCCAACGCATAAGCCTGCAGAAAGACACGTTGCTGAGGATTCCCAGTCTGGCACCACAATCCGTTTCTGGTTATCCAGCAGCCAGGTGATGCGTTTTGGCAGTGACCGAGAAGTGTCTTCGCGCACTAACGAAGGCCAGTTGCGCAACACATCGTCGCTCAGCGGCCCTTTCATCTGCGCCAAAGGGTGGCGGCTGGACACCACGCAGTTCCAGTTTAGCATCCCCATATCGCGGAACGCATAACGTCCGCCGACAGGAATAGCCTGAGTTGCACCAATGGCCAGCTCCACGCGGCCATCGGAAAGCGCATCCCACACACCGTTGAACACTTCCTGAAAGACACAAAGCTCCACATCCTGAAAGTGGCGATAAAAATCGACAATCAGCTGTCGGGTTCGTTCAGGCCTGACAATATTATCGACAGCAATCGCCAGATTACCGCGCCAGCCGTTAGCAATTTGCTGGCACTGCTGGCGAGTGATCTGCATTTTTTTGATAACAGAGCGCCCTTCTTTCAGAAACCAGACCCCGGCTGGCGTTAATTCTACGTCGCGATGACGGCGTTCAAACAGCGGCACCGCCAGCCATTCTTCCAGCTGACGCACGGTATAACTGACCGCAGAAGGCACGCGATGCAGTTCCTGCGCTGCTGCGCTGAAGCTGCCATTGCGTGCGACGGCATCCACCACTTCAAGAGAGTATTCGGACCACATAATCTGCCTGCAAAATTTTTGAATCCACCCGACAAATATTAGCGTTTCACAAGCGAAGTTGCACTCCCTACACTCTGCTGCCATTACCACCTGCAACGAGAAAGAGAATGACTATGCAACCAGGAATTGGGTTTTTGTGCTGGCTGGCAGGCTTAAGCGTGCTGGGTTTTCTGGCAACCGACATGTACCTGCCCGCCTTCGCCGCGATTCAGAATGATTTACAAACACCGGCTGCGGCCGTCAGCGCCAGCCTGAGCCTGTTCCTCGCCGGTTTTGCTTTCGCACAATTATTGTGGGGGCCGCTGTCCGATCGTTACGGGCGTAAACCCATTCTGCTGATTGGCCTCGCGATTTTCGCCGTAGGTTGTATTGGCATGCTTTGGGTTCGTGATGCCACGTGGCTGCTTGTGCTGCGTTTCATCCAGGCGGTGGGTGTGTGCGCCGCAGCGGTGACCTGGCAAGCGATGGTGACGGACTACTATCCTGCACAGCGTACTAACCGCATTTTCGCCACCATTATGCCGCTGGTTGGACTTTCCCCTGCCCTGGCGCCGTTGCTTGGCAGCTGGATCCTGCACCATTTTGAATGGCAGGCCATTTTCGCCACGCTGTTTGGTATCACGTTACTGTTAATGCTGCCTGCTTTGCGCCTGAAAAAACCCGTCAAGCAAGAGCACAAAGAAGAACAAGCGTTGACGTTCATGACTTTGCTGCGTTCACGTGACTATCGTGGCAACGTGCTGATCTACGCGGCCTGCTCAGCAAGCTTCTTTGCCTGGCTGACCGGTTCCCCGTTCATTCTGAATGCCATGGGCTATGGCCCAACAGTGATTGGCCTGAGCTATGTGCCCCAGACTATCGCTTTCCTGATTGGCGGTTACGGCTGTCGCGCCGCGTTGCAGAAATGGCAGGGACAGCAAATGCTGCCGTGGCTGCTGATCGCCTTTGCGATTAGCGTTGCGGCCACCTTCGCCGTTGGCCTTGCCACTGATACTTCGTTGACCACTCTGCTCATTCCCTTCTGCATGATGGCAATGGCAAACGGGGCTATCTATCCAATTGTTGTCGCTCAGGCGCTTCGTCCTTTCCCACAGGCGACGGGTCGTGCGGCCGCGCTGCAAAACACGTTACAGCTTGGCCTGTGCTTCCTTGCAAGCCTGGTGGTCTCTACGCTGATTGCGACGCCTCTGCTGACCACCACCAGCGTGATGCTCGCCACCGTGGTATTAGCCGGTTGGGGTTACAGGATGCAGTACGTCGCGCAACGTGACGAAACAGGCTCCGCACAACAGTCTCACGCATAGTGTCCGAGGCAACTATGTAAAAATCATGTAATTAGGCCGCTAACAATTTTTTATTGAATCACTCATTTCTGCGGCCTATACTGTTTCTGCATCACATAATTACGATAAATATTAGCGATTAACGGAGGCAAGGAATGCTTTCGTTTCATCATGGACGACCTTTCGGCAAGGGATATCTCCCTTCCTCTGTTCTACGTCGGATAGCAGGCTCACGGAACTTCCGTGAGAGTTCTCACATAACCCAAAAAGCGTCTACGCTGTTTTAAGGTTCTGATCACAAGCCGCGTGATGGAGAAGCTATGAGTACATCGTGTATAGAAGAAGTTAGCGTTCCTGATGACGACTGGACCCGCATTTGCAGCGAGTTACTTAGCCGTGCAGGGATTGGTATTAATGGCTCCGCCCCTTCAGACATCCGAATCAATAATCCTCATTTTTTTAAACGCGTGTTGCAGGAAGGCTCGCTGGGATTAGGTGAAAGCTATATGGATGGCTGGTGGGAGTGCGAACGCCTCGATGTTTTTTTTCAAAAGGTCCTGCGCGCGGGACTGGAAAGCCAGCTCCCCCACCATCTTAAGGACACGCTGAGAATTGCCGGCGCTCGTCTGTTTAATCTGCAAAGTAAAAAACGCGCCTGGATAGTTGGCAAAGAACATTACGACCTTGGTAATGACCTGTTCAGCCGCATGCTCGATCCATTTATGCAGTACTCCTGCGGTTACTGGAAAGAAGCAGAAAACCTTGAGCAGGCGCAGCAAGCCAAACTGGAGTTGATTTGCCAGAAACTGCACTTGCAGCCGGGTATGCGCGTGCTGGATATCGGCTGTGGCTGGGGCGGGCTGGCGTATTACATGGCGCAAAACTACGGTGTCAGCGTGGTGGGAGTCACTATTTCCGCCGAGCAGCAAAAGCTGGCTCAGGCACGCTGTGAAGGGCTGGACGTGCAAATTCTGTTGCAGGACTATCGGGATTTGCAGGACCAATTCGACCGTATTGTTTCCGTCGGCATGTTCGAACACGTTGGGCCCAAAAACTACGCGACGTATTTCGAGGTCGTCGACAGAAATCTGAAGCCAGATGGCCTGTTTCTGCTGCACACCATCGGGTCGAAAAGGACGGATAATAACGTCGACCCGTGGATCAACAAATACATCTTCCCGAACGGCTGCCTGCCTTCCGTACGCCAGATTGCCAATGCCAGCGAGCCCCATTTCATTATGGAAGACTGGCACAACTTTGGGGCGGATTACGACACCACGCTGATGGCCTGGCACAGTCGTTTTCAGGAAAGCTGGCCGGAAATTGCAGAGAACTATTCAGAACGTTTCAAAAGAATGTTCTCGTATTACCTGAATGCCTGTGCTGGCGCCTTCCGCGCCCGTGACATTCAGCTCTGGCAAGTGGTGTTCTCTCGCGGTGCTGACGGCGGATTACGCGTCGCCCGTTAACGTTTTACTGCCCACTTATCAGCTACCATGCCCTCGGCTCTGCCGGGGGCTTTTTTTGACATCCACTCTGAAATTCACCACTAAAAATCGCGACAGCGGCTGAAAGTACCATTCACACCCTTCTGTTTTTAAAGCCTATTTATTCATTCCATTCATTTAACCCACCAAAAGTATCAGCGCTAAATAGCAGAACTGTGTTGACCCTCTCTTGCCGCTTTTTTCGCACCTACCCAGAATGTTCTTAAGCAATTTTGCGGATAGACAGAGCTGAAACGACGAGGGATACGATGAAAAAAATCTATTTATGTTGTGCTGCAGGCATGTCCACCAGCATGCTGGTTGAACGTATGAAGGCCGCCGCCAAAAGCCAGAATATTGAAGCGGAAATTACGGCGGTGCCTGTCTCTGACTTCTCACAGATTGTCACTGAAGCCGATGTCATTCTGCTCGGCCCACAAGTGAAGTTTCAGCTGCAAAGTTTGACCCAGGCCGCCGAGCCTTATGGCGTGCCGGTTGCGGCTATCGACATGATGCAATACGGCTCCATGCAGGGTGACAAAGTCCTGCAACAGGCACTTTCGCTTTTACCGCAACCACAATAAGGGCAAGCCATGAAATACCGCTTTCCTGAAGATTTTTGGTGGGGCACGGCAACCAGCGCGACGCAATCGGAAGGCCGCGTGGCCGGCGACGGTAAAGGCGAAAATATCTGGGACTATGCCTCAGAACATTTCACGGAACGCTTCCATGGCGGCGTCGGGTGCAGTGAAGCCTCTACATTTTATACGCACTACAAAGAAGATATTCAGCGCGCCAAAGAGATTGGCCTGAACTCTTTTCGTACCTCGATTTCCTGGTCACGCCTGATCCCTGACGGCGATGGCGAGGTGAATCCTCAGGCGGTGGCGTTCTACAACGCAGTTATCGATGAGTTGCAAGCTCAGGGTATTGAACCGTTTATCAATCTTTATCACTTCGATATGCCCATGGCCCTGCAGCAAAAAGGTGGCTTTGAGAATCGCGAAGTGGTGGATGCCTTTGCCCGCTATGCCCGCCTGTGCTACGAACTGTTCGGGGACAGAGTGCGTTATTGGTTCACCTTCAATGAACCGCTGATCCCGGCTGAAGCGGGCTATCTGCACCCACGTCATTACCCTTACGTCAGTGACTTCGGTCGCGCGGCACAGGTGTTGCACCACATCGTGCTGGCGCACTGCAAAGCCGTTGCAGCCTGGCGAGAATCCGGGCGGCAAGGGAAAATTGGCATCATCATGGATGTCATTCCGGTCTACCCGCGCAGCGACAGCGAAGAAGATCTTCAGGCAGCCAAAATGGCCGACCTCTTTTACACACGCAGCATTAATGAACCTATGTTGCTGGGCCACTATCCCGAAGAACTGCTGACCATCCTGAAAGAAGTTGACCAGCTTCCGCAAACTCAGCCTGGCGATTGTGAACTCATCGCTAATACACGCGTCGATTTAGTCGGGATTAATTACTACCGCCCTCGCCGCGTTAAAGCGCGTGAAACGCCACTTGATGCCAGTCAGCCTTTTGTGCCGGAACGTTTTTTTGAAGAGTACATTATGCCCGGTCGGCGGATGAACACGTCACGGGGCATCGAAATTTACCCGGAGGCGCTCTACGACATCGCCATGGTGATGAAAAACACCTACGGCAATGTGCCGTGGTTTGTCTCTGAAAACGGTATTGGTATTCAGGATGAAGAGCAGTTTATGGTTGATGGGCAGGTACAGGATGATTATCGCATCGCCTTCCTGCAGGAGCATTTGAGCTATCTGCATCAGGCCATTGCCGACGGCAGTCATTGTCTGGGTTATCACATGTGGACTTTCGTAGACTGCTGGTCATGGCAGAACGCCTATAAAAATCGCTATGGATTTTACCGCCTTGATCTGGCGACTCAGCAACGGTCGCTGAAAAAATCGGGACAGTGGTTCCGTTCCGTCATTGATAACAACGGGTTCGGGGAAGCGTGATATGTCCTTTTTTGAAAAGCTGGCTGAAAAAATGCTGCCGGTGGCGAACGCCATTGGCAATCAACGTCATATGCAGGCCATTCGCAATGGCTTAATTTCCATTCTGCCGCTGACGATTGTCGGCTCTTTTTTCGTTATCCTGCTGAATATCCCGATCAAAGGCTATATGGACTTTATCGCCCCGTGGCGAGACATGCTGGATGTGCCGTTTCGCTTCACAGTAGGACTGATGTCGCTGTACGCCGCCTTCACTATTGGCTCGTTCCTCGGTAAAAGCTACAAGCTCAACGACATCACCAGCGGGTTACTGGCCATGCTGGCGACACTGTTGATGATCGTGCCGGTGAATATCAAAGAGGGCGTGACCGTTGCCGGAGAAGCCGTTGCTGGCCGCTATATTCCCATTACCTCTTTAAGCTCGCAGGGGCTTTTCGGGGCGATTATTTCCTCGTTGATTGCCATCGAAATCTACCGTTTTATCAAAGTCCGCAATATTGAAATCAAGATGCCTGCTGGTGTTCCACCAGTGGTGGCGAGTTCTTTCTCGGCCCTGTTCCCGACACTTGCCGTCGTACTGATTTTCTGGATCCCCCGGCATTTTTTCAATATCGACATTAATGCCATTATCAGCTTCATTATTATGCCGCTGAAAGGCTTTATGACCGGGACCAATCTGTTTGGTGGGATCATCACTCAGTTCTTTATCGACCTGTTCTGGGTGTTTGGTATTCACGGCCATGCCGTGATGGGCCCGTTGATTCGCCCCTTGTGGGATCAGGCTATTGTGCAAAATATGGAGCTGTTCCAGGCCGGAACCAGCGCCTATGAATTGCCCAATATCTTTACTGAACAATTCTTCCAGTGGTACGCACAAATGGGTGGAACAGGCTCTACCTTAGCGCTGGTGGTGTTGTTTATTCGCTCGAAAGTTATCTACCTGAAATCGCTCGGCAAGCTGTCTTTCATTCCGGGTTTGTTCAATATTAACGAGCCAATGATATTTGGCGCGCCGATTGTCATGAACCCCATTCTGGCGGTGCCATTCATTCTTGCGCCGATGGTCAACACGGTGGTGGTGTACCTCTTTACTATTTCCGGGTTGATCCCACGCATGATGGTCAAACCGCCCTTCACTATTCCTGCCCCGCTGGGAGCCTTGATAACCACCAACTGGAACCTGATTGCCTGCGGATTGGTGTTCGTCTGCTTCTTTATTTCGCTGGCTATCTACTACCCGTTCTTCAAAGTGTACGAGAAGAAGATGCTGGAAACTGAACAGCAGCAAAAGGAAGAAGAAGCTCAAGCAAAGCAGTTGGCTGAATCAAACTGATAACCAAAAGAAACAGGCCGCGGGCGATATTTCCCGCGGCCTGACATTATGCGTACTCTTCTAATTGACGGGCCTGTTCAGCCTGCATGCGATAGTGTTCAAAACGCTTCCGAAACCAGACCTGCTGCTCCTCACTCATATTCCCGGTAACGCTCTGAATATCTACCGGCTGGCCCAAGGCGTGCATTCGAGCGAAACTGCGGGCCAGAAAATCAAAATTCTTTAGCGCATAGAGATTGTTTTGGTTCATCAGCATACCCTCCGTGACAATATTTATCGTATAAGGCCATATGCTTCTGTTTTCAGTATCGACTTATGGTTGCTCTTTTTTTGAGCGCTGCGTGCGCTTCTGCTGCATGAAGCCGGGTCTGGTTCACATTTCCACGCATCAATGGTTTTTTCAGGCATAAAAAAAACGGCAGCGTTAAACGCTACCGTCTTTTTATGTATCGCTGTGAAACGCTGTTACTGGTCTGCGCTCTGCTGCAGTGCGGCCGCTTCTTTCGCTGCCATGACACGCTCAACCGTATCGACCACGGCCTGAGTCTGCGGGTCAATTTCGATATTCACTTTCTCACCGAGTTTTTTCTTGCCAAGCGTGGTGCGTTCCAGCGTTTCCGGGATCAGATGCACACAGAAACGGGTTGGCGTCACTTCGCCCACCGTCAGGCTGATGCCATCGACGCCGATGAATCCTTTATAGAGGATGTATTTCATCAACGCGGCGTCCTGGACTTTGAACCAGATTTGACGGTTATTTTCAGACGTCAAAATTTTCGCCACCTCGGCGGTCGTCATAATATGACCGGACATTAAATGCCCACCGATTTCGTCATTAAAACGTGCGGCGCGTTCGACGTTAACCACATCGCCTTCTTTGAGCTCATCGAGGTTGGTAATACGCAACGTCTCTTTCATTAAATCAAAACTGATGCGGTTGCCATTAATCTCCGTCACCGTCAGGCAGCAACCGTTATGGGCAATCGACGCGCCAGTCTCAATGCCGTCGAGCATATGCTCCGGCATTTCAACCACATGGGTGCGAAAATTCGGTTTCTCATCGATGGACACAATTTTTGCGGTGCCCTGAACGATACCAGTAAACATGCCATTAACTCCTGTATCTACGAAGACGGAATCAGCACCGCCTTTTATGCCTCAAACAATATCAGTTGCCCTTCCTTGTTGCCAGTCAGCCAGTGCTCCCTGCCATTTTTTGACTGGCTTAATGGCGATGACTCGCTACAATATATTCGAAAATTCCCCTGCTCTTTCTTCTTGCTGCCAGTTTCGGCGGCTTTTTTAGTCTCTTCCACAATAACAAAGATAAAAAGGTATCTACCCGTGCAAAAGTACGTTTCAGAAGCGCGCCAGCTTCTCGCGCTGGCAATCCCGGTCATCCTTGCGCAGGTGGCCCAAACGGCAATGGGTTTTGTCGACACCGTCATGGCAGGCGGGTACAGCGCCACCGATATGGCCGCCGTTGCCATTGGCACGTCCATCTGGCTTCCGGCTATTCTGTTCGGACACGGCCTGCTTTTGGCGTTAACGCCCGTTATAGCTCAGCTCAATGGTTCCGGTCGTCGTGACCGCATTGGGCATCAGGTTCGTCAGGGCTTTTGGCTCGCGAGCAGCGTTTCCGTATTGGTGATGGTCGTTCTGTGGAACGCCGGATACATTATTCGCTCCATGCACAATATCGACCCTGAACTGGCTGATAAAGCCGTCGGTTATCTGCGAGCGTTACTGTGGGGCGTTCCCGGCTATCTGTGCTTCCAGGTATGCCGTAACCAATGCGAAGGCCTGGCCAAAACCAAGCCCGGCATGGTGATGGGATTTATCGGCCTGCTGGTCAACATCCCGGTTAACTACATCTTTATTTATGGTCACTTTGGCATGCCGGAACTCGGCGGTGTGGGCTGCGGTGTAGCAACCGCCGCGGTTTACTGGGTGATGTTTATTGCCATGCTGTCCTATGTGAAGAACGCACGCTCCATGCGTGACATCCGCACGCACGAAGGATTTGTGCTGCCGGATATGGCAATCATGAAACGCCTGGTGCAGCTTGGCTTGCCGATTGCGCTGGCGCTGTTCTTTGAAGTGACGCTGTTTGCCGTCGTAGCTCTGCTGGTTTCACCGCTAGGCATTATTGATGTTGCCGGGCACCAGATCGCCCTGAACTTCAGCTCGCTGATGTTCGTTCTGCCGATGTCACTGGCCGCTGCGGTGACCATTCGCGTAGGCTTCCGTCTGGGCCAGGGCTCCACGCTGGATGCCCAAACAGCTGCGTGGACAGGGCTTGGTGTAGGTGTGTGTATGGCGGTCATGACCGCTATCTTCACCGTTACTCTGCGCTCGCACATTGCTATGTTGTATAACGATAACCCTGAGGTGGTGACGCTCGCCTCGCAGCTGATGCTGCTGGCAGCGGTTTATCAGATTTCTGATTCCATTCAGGTTATCGGCAGCGGCATTCTGCGCGGCTATAAAGACACGCGCTCCATCTTCTTTATTACTTTCACGGCGTACTGGGTGCTGGGTCTGCCAAGCGGCTATATTCTGGCGTTAACAGATATTGTCGTGCCGAGAATGGGCCCTGCAGGCTTCTGGATGGGCTTTATTATCGGTCTGACCTCGGCGGCCATCCTGATGATGTTGCGTATGCGCTTCCTTCAGCGTCAACCTTCCGCCATCATTCTGGCGCGCGCGGCTCGCTAACCCCAAAGCCGCTACTTTTAAGTGGCGGCTTTCTCAACAGTTTGTGCAGTTGTTCCGCAATCGCGTGAAATCAGAAAGAAAAGTGGCAATTGCCTCTTGCCACTTCCCCTCCCTGCCGCTAATATTCGTCCCCGTTGTGCGTCCGTAGCTCAGTTGGTTAGAGCACCACCTTGACATGGTGGGGGTCGGTGGTTCGAGTCCACTCGGACGCACCATTGCGTTCATAGCTCAGTTGGTTAGAGCACCACCTTGACATGGTGGGGGTCGTTGGTTCGAGTCCAATTGAACGCACCATCATCGCTTTTCTTATGTGCGTCCGTAGCTCAGTTGGTTAGAGCACCACCTTGACATGGTGGGGGTCGGTGGTTCGAGTCCACTCGGACGCACCATTCAGTGTTTTACCTTTCTTGTATTCCCTTTCTGCTCATCGCATAAGCTATTGATATTTCTTGATCGGTGTTCGTACTGAGAGATCGCCATAAAATTAATATCCATAAAACATCTGTGGGATCGTTCCGTTCACTAACAAGGTCAAAACCAGGATCAAAATCTCTTTTCCATTAGCTGAGGTGGGCACTGGTGTTGGTCCCCGCTGAAACCGCCGAGCTGACGACCAGATGACAAGGTCAGGCCGCCATGGATGGCGGACTGAGGCGAAATGAGACAGGGACGTCGAGTCGAGCCGGCCGCAGGCAGCTGGTTGGCAGGGAGGTTTAGTGCAAAGCACCGGTTTCATTCGCGGGGTCGCAGGGATTGTTAAGGGAGCCGCGAGAGGCTCCCTTAACCCGTTCACGTGCAAAGATAGTTAAGGTGATAGCAAGTCATAAAGTGAACGGAACAGTGCTCTGGACCCCAGCGCCATCCATGCACCTTCATTTATCGAGCACTCTCTTCCATCGCCAGGATCTTTTGCTTCAACCCGAGGTCATCGCTAACGCCCAGCTTGCGCATAATGTTTCGTTTATGGCTGCTGATGGTTTTTTGGCTGCGGAACAGAGCCTGCGAAATCTCCACCCCGTTTTTCCCGTTGCGAATAAATTTCAGGACTTTACTTTCCGTTTCGGTAAGTTTTATTTCATCAACGGGCACGGGTTGTTGCATCAGTAGTTCACGAATAAACGGGCTCATGAATCGTTTATGTCGAGCACTGGACTCGATGATCTCACGGAAATTTAAAAAATGTTCATCGACGCAAAGGAGGGAACAGCGGGATTCTTGCTGCAGTTTTTTTATCAACCGACGCTGGTAGGCGTGCACCAGAACCAGTAATCGAGAGTTGACGACCGGAAGCGCTTGCACATCAATATCTGTGTTGGCAGTCAAATCGAGAATATAGAGGTTTGGAACAATACCCTCTTCTTCTTTCGACAGAATAAGATACGACCAACCTGGATTGGTTCGTGCCAAATGCGTCAGGCCAAATCCAATAGCCTGAACCCAGATGCTCTGTGCAGAAAGCGATAATACGTTGTAATTGGCCAAAAGATCACCCTGCCTGATATTGAGATGAAAGTTGTGAAAGCTCGAACAGCACTTGAAGCCAGTCCGAATGCGACTTAAGTTCTAACGCTTCACATAAATTATGCTTCCAGGAGAAAATCGTTTTATAGCTGCAGTTACGTTGCTCAGACATTTTTCTTGAAGAGAGCCCCGATGCAAATTGCAGCAGAATCTCCAGTTCCGTTTGCGTGATGCTACGTGCTCGCGCTACCCCAGCTGGCGCTCGTACAGCTCGCGGTTTAGCACCCATCACTTCGGTCACTAAGGCAGGCAGCACGGTGGCAATGTCTTCTTCGGCAATCACCTTGTGAACGTGCAGGGACTTTAATAAACGCAGCATCCAGGGATATTCTGCGGGTACCCAGACAAGAGTTTTGACTTTCAGTGATTTCATCCGGCGAATTAATCGCAAGAGGTCAAAACAGGCATGCCCCGCACCACCCACGCCAATAAGCAACGTTTTATTGTCTGAGCGCGACGCATGCAGGCCTTCAAGTAATGAAGGCAGCACTTGATATGTCTGAATGTGTGAGTGTTGTTTCGTTAATAAACCGGTAACCGCCGTGCGCATCAACATGCGCGGCTCAAAAAGAAATAGCGCTGGCACTGTGGGAGATCCTTGTTCCATAACGTCCATGATCAGAAAATGATTAACAACGCCAGAGTAGTAGATTCACACTTATTGACAATACGCCAGTGGGTCCAATAGTGGATTTGTAAGTCACATTTTTATTACAATTAAACGATTATTCTTTTTAATTAACGATATACCAAAGTCGTACAACAGCGGTCTTCCGTATATTCCTACTCAATAGTGGCCCTGGCGGAGGAATAAATTTCAGCCCTTCGCGCTCAAAAAGCGCACACCAGGGACCAAAGTCCATTCATTAATTAAATATGACGTCCCGGATCCTTTCTTTTTAAGCATCCTTCATGATCCAGGAAATTTGCTGAGTTTTGGTTGCCGGAACATGGGTTCGGCGGCGATACGAGCCCAGTTCTTCTGGCGTGCAATACGTGCAGTTTTCGAGCACTTCGACATTTTCAGCATGAATCCCTGAGTCCTGCAATTGCAGCAGACAGAAGGTCGGTAAATCAAACCAATAGCTGTTGTTTTCACGGGCATTGGCGCTTAGCGCATTTGGCTGCTGTGGGAAACTGAAGAACAACCGTTGCTGATTGCGGGTAACAATTTCCCGAGCGGGCATCTGCAACAAAGTGTGATAAAACGCTTCAGAGACCTCGTAACAGCAAGCCCGAATATGCGGCCCTATGGCGACCACAATATCTTTCGCCTCAATGCCACTGGCAGCAAACTGCTGCACAGTTTGCTGTACAATGCCTGCCGCTGTACCACGCCATCCGGCATGCACACTGGCAATCACCCTGCCGTCGCGGGAAGCCATCAGCAAAGGCAAACAATCCGCGGTCACAATCCCTATCTGCTGCGCCGTAAGCGACGTGATTACGCCGTCCACATGTGGGCGCTGTTCAGGTATTTCTGTCAGGGACAAAAGCTCAGCGCCATGCACCTGTTTGATATCCACCAGCCGGGATTGATCAAAAGCTGCAGATTCATGAACGTTCAGGAAAGCGTGGCGAATGCCGGGAATGTCGGTCAGTAAACGGGAAAACCAGGCCATAATTGTCTTTGCGTCTTTGGGCTTAGCCTATAACCGTAAACCAGCGATGCCATTCCGGCAAGCCGGATGACACCGCAGGTGTTGCGTCGTTACAGCACTTTGCTGAGGAAGGAAGCGGTACGAGGGTTTTGCGGAGTGTTGAAAATGTGTTCTGGTGTGCCCTGCTCCTGAATCACGCCCTGGTCGATGAAAATCACCCGATCCGCCACTTCACGGGCGAAGCCCATTTCATGGGTCACGATAACCATCGTCATCCCTTCTTTGGCGAGGTTTTTCATCACGTCCAGCACGTCGCCCACCAGTTCCGGGTCCAGCGCTGAAGTGGGTTCATCAAACAGCATGATGGAAGGTTGCATCGCCAACGCCCGAGCGATGGCTACGCGCTGTTGCTGACCGCCAGAAAGGCTCGACGGCCAGGCATCGCGTTTATCGCTGAGCCCAACTTTCGCCAGCAGACCTTCAGCAAAAGTGATAGCTTCCGCCCGTGACATGCCGCGCAGCGCCATCGGCGCCATCAGCAAGTTTTCCAGCACCGTCATGTGCGGGAACAGGTTAAAGCGCTGAAACACCATCCCCACGCTTTCGCGCATCTTATTCAGGTCAGTTTTCTTATCGTGAACCGGGAAGCCGTTGACCACCACTTCCCCTTCGCTCACCGATTCCAGCGCATTCATACAGCGCAGAAACGTACTTTTCCCGGAACCCGACGGGCCAATCACACACACCACTTCCTGCGGCTGAATATCGCAGTCGATCCCGCGCAGGACATGGCTTTCACCAAAACGTTTATGCAGATTTTTAATGTGAATCACTTTTGCCAAACCTCTTTTCCAGACGGTTAACCAGCTGCGCCAGCACGAACGTAATAACCCAGTACACCACTGAAATGGTCAGGTAGGGTTCCCAGTAGGTGGCGTAAGCCCCGGAAACCGTTCTCGCGGCGTAAGCGAGATCGGCAAGGCCAATGGCTGAGGCCAGGGAAGAATCCTTCACGATAGCAATCGCGTTGTTCCCCAGCGGCGGCAGAATGCGGCGAAATGCTTGCGGCAAAATCACCTTCCGCATGGTTTTCCACCATGGCATCCCCAATGCACGCGAGGCTTCCATCTGCCCTTTGTCGATGGACTGAATGCCGGCGCGGAAAATCTCCGAAACGTAGGCGCCCGCATTCAGCGTGATCGCCACAATACAGGACAGAAACGCGCCGTAGTTTGAACGCAGTTCGCGGGCGAAGTCACTGCTCATCACTCCACCGGTGACCAGCAGGCCGTCGCGCGGGTTGATAAACAAAGGCACCAGCGCGAAGTGAACCACCATGATTTGCACAAACAGGGGCGTGCCACGGAATGCGCTGACGTAAAAACGCACCGGGAACTGCACCAGATAGCGCAGGATGTATTTCCATGGCCCATGTTCAGCTTTGGCCATTCGCCCCAGGCCGAGGGTCAGACCCCACAGCGTGCCGAGGATCACACAGATGATGGTGCACTTGAGGGTCATTATCGCGCCGTCAATAAACAGCGGGCCGTACTCCTCGATAATTTCCCAACGGAATCCCGTCATACTTTATCCCTGAAAAAAACGGCGATCGTCCGCAAAGGCGATCGCCGTGGTGTTAAATGAAAAGCGTGATTATTGTGCAGGCAGCGTTGGAACGTCTGCGTCAAACCAGGTCTGGTAGATTTTGGCGTAAGTGCCGTCAGCGACGATTTTCTTCAGGCCATCGTTGATTTTGCCCAGCAGCTCAGTGTTGCCTTTTGCCACTGCAATGCCGAAATACTGACGTTCAAATTTGGCGTCCGGCACCAGTTTGAACTGTTTTTCCGGGTGTTGTTTGATGTAGTACTTCACCACGCCGACATCGCCGACCGCCGCGCTGACACCGTCTTCAAACAGTTCCTGTAACATCAGCGGCGTGTTGTCGAAACGCTTGATAGCGGTGCTGTTTTTGCCCAGCACATCAGACACCACGATATCGCCGGTGCTGGAGTTCACCACGCCGACTTTCTCTGTTTTCAGCGCATCAAGCGACGTCACTTTTGAGTCTTTCGGCACCACAATGGACTGCTCTGCCGGGAAATAAGGGGCAGAGAAATCGACCATTTGTTTACGTTTGTCGGTAATGGTGATCCCTGAAATGATGATGTCGCGATCGCCAGAATTGAGGGTCGCAAAAATGCCTTCCCATGGCGTGTTGACCAGTTTGATATCAAAATTTTCCGCTTTGGCGATAGCCTTAATCACGTCGATATCAAAGCCTTCCAGCTGCTTTTGATTGTTTTCGAACTCGAACGGGCGATAAGTTCCGCCAGCCCCAACCACATACGTTTCTGCTGCTGCCTGTGCGCTTGCGGCTAACGCTGCCGTCAGACAACAGGCTTTCATCCATTTGCTGATCATATCATTACCTTTTTATGCATTTAATTTGCATAAAAATACATAAACTAATCTGCATATGCAACAAATGATCGTCCTTATAACTGCAGGTTATGTCCTACAACCCTCTCTCCTGGCAGAAGGCACCTTATCAAGACGCCTCCAGCCAGCTCGCAATCGCATCGTTGAGCTGATTCAGATGATGCTCGGTTTCCTGCCAGGTTGTGCGGATGCATTCGGGATCGGGCGCTTGCTGTCGGCAGAGTTCTTCGACCTCTTTGCAGGCTTTCGCTGCGGCTGTAGCACCGATAATCTGCGCCATGCCGTGCAAGCGATGTACGCAAGATCCCAGCTCAGGCCAGTCTTCGATTTCCAGGCAATCGCGGGCTTTTATCGCGTCTTCCCGGTTGGCGTTCAGCGTGGTTTGCAGCAACGTTTTGAGCCATTCGTCATCGTGCTGAGTAAACTCTCGCAAATTATCGAGAGACAAGATTGCCCCTAGCGAAGGCCGTAGCGTTAGCCCCTGTGAGGCCAGTTTTTTGGCGACTGCCTCAAGCATGCCCTGAAGCTGCGGCAACTGCAGCGGTTTGAACAAACAGTCGTCCATCCCGGCCTCTATGCAGCGGTTACGCTCTTCAGGCCAGGTGTTTGCCGTCAGCCCGAGGATCACCACCGGCTGCTTTTGATGCTCACGAATCAACTTCGTGAGCCCAATCCCGTCAATCACTGGCATGCTGCAATCGGTGATCACCAGGTCGAAATCCCCATTTTGCCAGAGCCCAAAAGCCTCTTCACCATCGCAGGCTTCGGTCACCCGATGTCCCAGATGAGTCAACTGGCGACGAAGTAACATGCGGTTCGCCGGATGGTCATCTGCTGTCAGAATGTTCAGCGAAAGCCTGTCCGGAAGCAGCGCCGGAGCCACTTCAGCGACGCGAGCCTCCGGTCGCTTGTTAGTTTGCTGTACTGGGATGGAGAATCTGACCGTCGTTCCCCGGCCACTTTCACTGGTCAGTGAGATATCACCGCCCATCATTTCGACAAGCTGTGCACAGATAGCCAATCCCAGCCCGGACCCGCTCTGCTTGCGCCCTACTTCGGTTTGTTCCCAGGGATCAAAGATGGTAGCCAGCGCTTCTTCGCCAATGCCCTGACCGCTGTCCTGCACCGCAATCTGCAACACCACCGTTTCGGCGTCGCGCGGCGCAATATCCATGGCGATATCAATCCCGCCCTGTTCGGTAAATTTGATGGCATTGCCGACAAGATTCGACAGGATCTGGCGGAAACGCAGTGGGTCGATAAACACTTCACCCGGAAGCGTTGGCGGCAAAGTACAACGCAACCGTAAGCCTTTTTGCCGCGCCAACCCTTCAAATACACGCAATACTGGCGGCAACAATTCGGTGGTTCGCACCCACTCCGGTGACAGTTCCAGTCGCCCGGATTCAATGCGCGCCATATCAAGAATATCGCCGATAATGCCCATCAGGCTGCGGGAAGACTCCCACGCCACGCGGATCGGATCTTCTTCTCCCGGCTCCTCTTCGGCGGTTTTCACTGCCAACTCCAGCAGCCCAATGATGGCGCTCACTGGCGTACGAATTTCATGGCTCATGGTCGCCAGGAACGTGCTCTTCGCTCTGTTCGCCTGCTCAGCACGTTCGCGAGCTTCCGACAGCTCCTGCATCAGCTGTTCGTGACGAGTCAAATCAATCCAGTTGCAAATCAGCCCAGCGAAAGGCTGCTGCTCGTCGCCCCACGGCACGGCATAGTGCAGCACGCTGCGTTCAGATTCACCGCTGTCAATCTTCACCGCCAGTGGGGTTGAAGAATGCGGCAGTTGGCCTTCCGCCATCAACGGCTGCAGTTGCTGCCAGATGGCGTGCAGCGGGTTGTCTTCATTGCCGATATTCTGCTGAGCCTTTTCACGCTGTTCATCGTTGAAGAATGCGGACCACGCGGGGTTATAGCGCAGTAACTCGCCGCGCTGATTGACGACATAAACAGGCACCGACACGCTGTTAAGTAAAGTGTCGCTGAACAAAAGCTCAGTCTGCATCTGGTTCTGCGCCCGACGACGACCCGCCACCTGACGACGCAAAAACCACACCCAGCCCAAAAACGTCGCCGCTACCACCGCCGCCATCGCCACCACCAGCCAAAACTGCTTGCGATAGATTTCCCAGGTGTCCAGCTTCACGTCCGGACGGGTTTGCCATTTCGCCAGAATGCGCGACACGTCGTTCGAAGGAATATCCGCCAGGGCCTTGTTCAGAATGCTCAGCAGTTCAGGCTGATCACGGCGCACGGCAAAGCCGACTTCCGCTGAGTGCTCCCCAAGGGTATTGGCAATTTTCAATTCATTCTGGAAATAGCGGGCAATCATATAATGCGCGCCAATCAGAGTGTGCACCGCACCGTCAGCGGTGCCCTCTTTTACGTTTTGCAGCGCCAGGCTGGCGTTATCCACCAATAGCAAATTAATGCCCGGATAGCGGCTGCGCAGTTCTGGGATCAGCGCATTGCCTTTTACCAGCGCCAGGGTCATCGAACGGTTGATGCGCACCGGATGATCGATTCCCGCTTTGACCACCAGCACAAACGGCGAGGTGAAATACGGGCGACTGAAGAGCAGTTGGTTATCACGAGTGTCGCTCCAGGTCATCGACCCCAGAAAGGCCACTTGCTTCGACCCGATGTGGCTGAACATACTGTCGACCGATTCCGACGGTTGCGGGTTGAAGTTTATCCCGGTTCGCAGGCTGATTAAGCGCAGAATATCAGCCGTGATCCCGTAGAACGACCCGTTCTGGCTGACCATGGTGAAAGGTGCGTAGAAGGCATTTACGCCCACCGGCACTACAGGATTTCGCGCAATCCAGCGTTGTTCGCGTTCGGTAAACGCCACGGTTTGCTGGGTGCGCCACAATTCAGCCTCTTCACTCCATTTGTGCAGAATGCCTTCACTTTGCGCACGCGGAATAGCCTGTAACGCTTTGTCGACGCCTTGAAGCAAAACATCTTCATCGCGGCGAAGAATAAAGCGGCTCCCGGTATCGTGATCGGGAAACACATGCTGCAATTCGAGGTAGTGGTTGTAATTGCGGGTCATCAAATAAGATGCGGTAATCAGGTTGCCGACGTAGAAATCATTCTCGTCAAACGCCACCGAGGCCATGGCTTCGGTGTCACTGTTGAAACGCACGATACGCACGCCGGGAAATTGTGTCGTCAGCCAACTGTCGTCTATGTACCAGTTGGAGATCGCCAGCCTCATTCCAGGCTGGTACTCGAAATTGCCTTTTGTCGCCTGCTGGCGATGAACCAGAACCGGGTGATCGGTCACGAAATTGCGGCTGACCACCAGGTTGCTGTGGCTCGAAATCGGAAAACCAGCCGGGTCGACAACCATATCCACGCTGCCGTTTTCCAGTTCGCTGATGGCTTCGTCACGGGTGCTATAACGCTGAATGTTCGTTTGCAGCCCAAGGTACTGCGCCACCAGCAGCACGTAGTCCGCGCCGATCCCCTCGTATTTCCCGGATTCAGTAAACAGATTGAGCGGCGGAATTTCAGGCCGCCAGACGCCAATCGTCAGTACCCGTTTTTCACCTAACCAGCGCCAGTCCTGATCGCTCAGCGCAAAGTTGCTGTTGTGATAGTGTTCCTGACTGCGAATTTGCAGTGCTTCTGGCGGCAGCGGCTCGCGGGCATAACCCGTCGTCAGCAAGCTAAAAGTAAGAATAAAAAAAAGAAGAAACTTCACAGTGTTAGTCCAGATGGTGCCTGCGCGCAAAATTCAGCAGCGCAGGCAGATCGCTAATGTCGAGTTTTTCCATAATCCGGTTGCGGTAGGTACTCACGGTTTTATTGCTGATGTGCATCTGCCGGGAGATATCCACCAGGCGCAGCCCTTGCGCCAGATAGCGCAGCACCTGCAGTTCACGGCTGGAAAGCTGCGTCAGTGCGGTGGTTTCCTGATCGTCGGTTTTTAAGGTCGAACCGTCGCTACGTTTGCGAGGGAAGTAGCTATAGCCGCGCAGGATGGCTTTAACAGCATCGCCCAACTCTTCCAGGTTATTGCGTTTGCTGACGAAGCCATCCGCGCCAATCTGCTGACAGCGGCTGAGAAAGTGGGCGTCATCCCGCCCGGTCAGCACCAAAATGCCGCCACTAAACCCGGCGGCACGCAGTTTTTCAATCACTTCCACGCCGCTCATGGTCGGGATATCCAGGTCAACGATCACCATGTCCGGCTGACGGGTTCGAATCAGGTTCAGCCCCTGAAGGCCATCATCGGCCTCCAATACAATGCTGTGTTCGTCTTTTTCAAGCAGCATCCGAATGGCAAGTCGGGCTACGGGGTGATCGTCAATGATCGCAATATTGGCCATGAAAGCTCCAGCTATCGTTTTAGTTTTCAGTCAGATACCAAAAATGTAGCAGATGCGTGGAAAATTACCTTTTACTGATAAGTCATGGTAAACGTTGCGGTCGCATCCGCTTGTCCTGGCATCACTTTGCTGCCCGTTTGGTAGTAGCGAGCTTTCAGCAGCAGGTCTGTAAAACCACCACGTGATGTACCCGCACTCATGGCCGTGCCGAACTGCACGGGCGCATCGTTGTAAAGCACCTGAATGCCCACACCGCTCGCTTGCGCTCCGCTCCCTCCGTTGAGGTTCAGCACGCCATTGCTGGCATCCGCCAGCCCTGCGCTACCGGGATCAAGACGCATCGATACCCGGGTCCCGGCAGTACAATCCAGCGCGATATCAAAGGTGTTATCGTTACCGGTGCTGCCCGGGCCGCTGAAGTCGATATTCCTTGTTAAGCCCATGGGCACGTTGATGGTGGTATTACTCACTGAACAGCCCACGGTGCGTACAGTTCCGCCGCCCAGAATGACGTTCATGATGTCACTTTCCCCGACAACCTGAGCCTTCACTATTGAGCCTCCGGTCATGGGGCCCGACCCTGTGGTTGCCGCTATTTTTACCAGCT